>JAFYJH010000030.1 GCA_017538195.1 Prevotella sp. | reverse complement strand
TCATGGGAAAATATTGACGGTTCGTATCATTCTACCACTCAGAGGCCAATATCCACATCCCCAAAAAAGGAAGGGGAAAAGGCCTCAGGCTTCCTGTACTACCTTCTGTCTATGTAAAACTCTCAAAGAACTCTATCTTCTGTCCCCGTCGCCCCATGTATTATATTATAAATAATGTGTGCGGCGGGCGCAACGCGGAAAAACATCAAAATTTCAGCGAAGCGGGTGCAAAGGTACGAACATTTTCAAAACCCGCAAAATTTTTTGGAGAAAAAAATGAAAAAAACAGCAAAAATCTAATTTTTCAGGGAAAAACGACCGAAATTTGACTCCAAAAAGACAAAAAACGGTGCATTTTCACCTTCCAAGCCATGCTTCGGGATTCAATTTGGAAGTTCCCTTGTGCAACTGGAAATGCAGGATGTTGTCGGGGCCGACCGTTCCCAGCGTCTGGCGCGTTCGCACCTTCTCGCCCTTGAACACGCTCGGCGTGCGAAGATTGCAATAAACCGAGAAATAGGCTCCGTGTTTGACAATGATGACCCACAAACCACCATATTGGCTAACTGCTCGGACTTCGCCATCATAAACGCAACGAGCCTGACAGCCGTCGGAACCCTTGATGTTGATGCCTTTGTTGTCGAGGAAAACGCCACGCAAACCTTCCACAGAATTGACTCCGAAGCGGCTGACAATGCGGTAAGAGCCGGTGATGGGCATCGGCAGACGGCCTTTGTTGAGTTCGAGTCCACCGCTCATCATACGGTCGGATTTCGTCATCGTAACGCTCTCCTCGGCACTCTTCTGGGCGGCATCGATTTCCTTCTTGCTGCGGTCGGCATCGGCTTTCGCCTTGCGCTCGGCAGCCAAACGATTCGCCTCGGCCTCACGCGCTTTCTGGTTGGCCCGCTCCCGTTGAGCAGCATCGGCGGCTTTTGCCTCAGCCTTGGCTTTCGCCTCGCGCTCCTTCGCTTCAGCGATGCGACGGGCATTTTCACGCGCCGCAGCCTCGGCAGCCGCTTTTTTACGAGCCAATTCTTCCGCGCGCCTTTTCTTCGCGGCAGCCTCTTCAGCGGCCTTCTTCCGAGCCTCTTCCTCCGCTCGTTTCCGCGCTTTTTCGACCTCGATGGCAATCAACTTGTCGATTTGCGCATTGAGGGCGGCATCCTGCTGCTTTTGTTGCGTGAGGATGCCTTGAATGGTTTTTTGCTGTTTTTGCAGCGAGTTCACCATATTCTGTTGCTCCTGCTGCTGATTTTGCAGGGCGATTCGCTCCTGTTTTCCCTTGACGAGCAAGGCATTTTTCTGACCTTTCAACGCCTCCAACTGCTGTTTTTTCTCCTCGACCTGCTGTTGTTTCACCTTCACGACCTCGCCCTGCGCCTTCTGGTAAGAGCCATATTGACGGACGAAGCGCATCCGGCGGAACATCTGCGCGAAATTGTCGGCAGAAAACACGAACATCAGCGAATTGGTGGAATTTCGATGGCGCGAAAGATACTGCATCGACTTGACGAACTTCGATTGCCGCTCCTTCAACTGACCCTCGAGCGTCGTCAGTTGGGCGTTGAGGATGTCGATGTCGCCGTCGAGACTCGTGATGTCTTTCTGGATGTTGTCGATGTTGCGCTGACGCTCGTCGATGGCGGTGTTTAGCGACAAAAGATTCTGCAAACGCTGTTTCACATCAGCCTGATTCACCTTCAGCGCCTGTTCTTGCTGACGGATTTTCTGCTGAATTTCCTTGCGCTGATTTTGCAGGTTTTTGATGTTCGGATTCGTGTAAGTTTCGGTTTTAGCCTTCGGTTTCGTGGTTTTTGCGGCAGGTTTGGCTTTCGACTTCGGCTTTTGGGTCGTCGTTTTTTTCTGCGTCACCGTTTTTTGAGCCGCAGGTTTCTTCGCAACGGCCTTTTTCTGCGTCGTCGCAGGCTTTTTCGCCGTAGTTTTTTGGGCATAAGACGGTTGCGCGACGGCCATAGCGACGACCCACGCACACATCAGCAAGATTCTCAGACACTTTTTCATTGATTTTTCCATCGTTTTGCCCTATTTTTACCTTGATTCAATTAAAATTTCAGCAGTTTTCCGAGAAGTTCGGCAGCTTCCACCTTTTTATATTTAGAAGAGACGGTCGTTTTCACATCCCAGTCGCCCTTGTCCTTCACGTCGTCCAAATCGAGCGTCACCTTGACGGTTTTGAGTTGTTTCGTGGCCGAGGTCGTGAACTGGAAATCCTGATGGGCAGGGAATTGGCCGATGCCGAGCGGCTTGAAGTCCGAATACATCCACAACAGCGACGAAGCACCGCTTTTCGCTGTCGCGTAGTTGATGTTCGTCATCACGATTTGTCCCGTCGCCGCCGTCGCCCAGTTGTAAGTCATATTGTCTTGCGTCAGTTTGATGTTCTTTCCATCGACGCTAAACCGTTGATAATCAGACTTTTCTACGATATTTTTTCCAGGGACAGCCAACTGATTCCAGAACAAGGCTTGCAGGCTGTAGAAGTTCAAATCGTTGTTTTTCAGGAAGTCGAGTTGCGTGTAGTCGGCCTCGATGTATTCCTTGTGCAAACGGTCGATGATGAGGACGCGATTGGGCGAAAATTCGAGGCGACCAACCTCCGTACCGAGCAGCGGAACGAACAGTTGCAGGCGAATCACTTCGTCGCGACGCATCCGCAGCGAACCCGGCACGGTGATGTCTTTCGAGCCGATTTTGATGTTGAAAGTCATATCCGACACGATGTTTTTCGCCGTGACGCGGCTGTCGATGACTTTTTTCAGATAGTCGGTCGTGCTCACGAGCACCTGATCGTCGGGTTTCGTGCTTGTCGGTTTGGTTGTCGTCGTCGTTACTTTTCCCGACGATGTTCCCGTTCCCGTTTGCGCCGTTGTAGGCGTTTCCGTCACCAGATTTTTCTTCGACGCACAAGCGGCTGTCATCATCATCAAGCCGAAGGCTAACGATTTGATTATCAACGATTTCTTTTTCATTTTTCTTCTTCTTTAATATATTTTTTTTCTCTGATTTTCCGTTCTATCAAGTCGCGGTTCTCCGCATCGCCTTCCAAAGCCTTCTCCCAATAGGAAATTGCCTTTTCCGGCTCGCCATTTTTGATGTAAATATCGCCTGCGTGTTCGATAATCACGCTGCTCTGCACCGAATCCGTATCGCAAGCAACCGCCTGATCGATGTAGATTTTCGCCTCGGCATAACGCTCCTGCATAAACAGAATCCACGCATAAGTATCGAGATAAGTGGCGTTTTGCGGCTCCTCCTTCACCGTCTTGTAACTCATCAGTTCGGCGCGATGCAAATCCTGCCCTTTCACGCTCAGATAGTAGGCGTAGTTGTTCAGGCAGGCCACGTGGTCGTCCTTCCATTGCAGACAACTGTCGTAGCAGGCATACGCGCCTCGGTCGTCGCCTTTCTGATGCAGCAAATCGCCCATGAAATAGTACAAATCGGCCACCAATTCCTTGCTGCTGTTCTCCTTGACTTGCGCCACGCCGCGCTGGAACGAGCCAAGCGCCTCCTCGCGCTCGTCTTTTTGGTAATGGGCCAAGCCTTCGTAGTAGTAAAAGACCATTTCCTCTGGCGTGTAGCGCGTTCCGTCGCTGCAAATGCCGATGACATTGTCCCAATCCTGACGGCGAATGAAACTTCCGAGCAATTGCATCCGCGCACCGACGTTTTCGGGCGCAATGTCGAGCAACTGCCGAATCGCCACGTTGATGCTGTCGGTCGGCATCTGTTTCAGCGTCATATAGGCGACGCGCATCTCCGCCATATCCGAATCCTTCGGGTTCACCTGCAAAATCTTGTCGTACAAGGCGAGAATCGCCGTGCTGTCGCCGTTCGACTGCTCGTTTTCCTGAATCGCCTGCCGCATCATAATCGCCTTGCTTTCAGTCGTGGCCTTCGGACTGGCGATGATGTCGAGCATCATTTTCCGAGCCAACGAATCCTGACCCGTTTCGCGATAATAATCGTACATCGAAGCCTGCACATAACTGTTGTCGGGCTCTTCTTTCAGCGCGTCGGCGAAGATTTTGTAAGCCTCTTTCTGGCGACTGTTCTGCATCAGCCAGTTGCCCATCATCACGCGATAGTTCAAGTCGTTCGGATGCTTGTCGGAAAGGGCTTTCAGCGCATTCCACGCCGATTTTTTGTCGCCTTTCATCTCGTAAATTCGCATTTTCGAGAGCGTGATTTCCTCGTTGGCACCCTCGATTTCCTCGATTCGGTCGATGACATTGATCATTCCGTCGTAGTTTTTGTCCTGTTGATAAAGGCGGATGAGCATCTGCAAAACATCCGTGCGCTGACGGAAATTCTCGGCCAGTTGCTCATAGACGGTCGTCGCCTTGCCGTACTGCCGCGAATTGAGGTAATGCTGCGCCAATTGCTCCTGATAAGTGGCGTTGTCGGGTCGCAGTTGAGCCGCTTTTTCCATACTGTTCAGCGCGAGGGAATCCTGTCCGAGGTCGGCCTGATACATCGACAAATAGAACCACGCTTCCGCCGCCTGCGGATTGATGTCCACGCAACGGTTCAGCAGGTCGTAGGCGGCATCGTAGTTGGCAGCGTTTTGCTGGCGCATCGCCTCCAAGAAGAAATAATTGTAGCGAAGGGATTCCTCGTGGGAGATTTCGGGTGATGGGTGATGAGTGATGGGCGATGGGTGTTTCGCAGATGACGACGATGACCTCGAAACGCCACACGACGCAATCGCCACAGCCATCACGACCGCAACCAAAACATTATTTATCCAACGTTTCTCTCTCATTTTTATCTTTTTTGATGTTCAACTCCCCTCCCTACTTGGGGAGGGGTTGGGGAGGGGCCTCTATTTGATTCCCGTATGCCCATATCCGCCAGCACCTCTTTCGGTCTCGTCGAGTTCCTCAACCTCGATGAAATCGGCGATTTCGTGCCGTGCGATGACCATTTGGGCGACTCTTTCACCGTCATTGACGACGAAATCCTCCTGCGACAAATTCACCAACAACACACCCACTTCACCGCGATAATCGGCATCGACGGTTCCGGGCGCGTTCAGCACCGTGATTCCCTTCTTCAGAGCCAGTCCGCTCCGAGGTCTGACCTGCGCCTCGTAGCCCGCAGGCAAAGCAATGTACAAACCCGTCGGCACCAAGCATCGCTCCAACGGCTTCAACACAATCGGCTCACTCAAATTCGCCCTCAAATCCATTCCCGCGCTCTGCTCCGTGGCATACTGCGGCAAGGGCTGATGGCCCTTGTTGATGACTTTTATTTTCACTGTTTTTTCCATATTCTTCCTCAACTAACCTGCAAAGTTAGCAAAAATTTTGCTTCTACGACACCGTCGGTCGTTAAATAAAATAAAATCGGGGCATTTTTTTGATTTTTCGACGATTTTGTAGTAACTTTGCACCTATGAATTGGAATCAACTCATCTCAAACAAGCGGCTCGGACAGGAATATCGCCATGCCGACCGCCACGACGACCGCTCGGAATTCAAGCGCGACTACGACCGTCTGATTTTCTCGGCGCCGTTTCGTCGGATGCAGAACAAAACGCAGGTTTTTCCGCTGCCCGGCAGCATTTTCGTGCATAACCGCCTGACGCACTCGCTCGAAGTGGCTTCCGTGGGAATGTCGCTCGGCAACGATGTCGCCCGCGAACTCACCCGAAAGCATCCCGAACTCGCCGGAACGCTTTTCGAGGAAATCGGAACCATCGTTTCCGCCGCCTGCCTCGCCCACGACATGGGCAATCCGCCTTTCGGTCATTCGGGCGAGAAAGCCATCCAAACCTACTTCTCCGAAGGACCCGGCCAGACGCTAAAATCGGCGGTTTCATCGGGATTTTGGGACGATATTACGCATTTTGAAGGCAACGCCTACGCCTTCCGACTGCTCACGCATAGTTTCCTCGGACGGCGGCGTGGCGGCTTCGTCATGACCTACTCCACCTTGGCGAGCATCGTCAAATATCCGTATGCCTCGACCAACGCCACGAAAAAGGGCAAGTTCGGCTTTTTCTACACCGAAGCCGATGCCTATCAGCGCATTGCCGACGAACTCGGAATTCCGCCTTCGACACGCCATCCGCTCGTCTATCTCGTCGAGGCCGCCGACGACATTTGCTACGAAATCATGGACATCGAGGATGCCCACAAATTGAAGCTCCTCACCTACGACGAAACCGAGCGTCTTTTGCTCAATTTCTTCGATGAAACCGTGCAAAATCGCATTTTGCAGCGTCTGCAAGACGAGCCTGTCACCGATGTGAACGAGAAGGTGGTTTACCTGCGTTCCTGCGTCATCAACCTGCTCGAACACGCCTGCGTCGATGTTTTCGTGGAAAATGAAGAGAAAATTCTCGATGGAACTTTTGAGAAAAGCCTCATCAAGCACACGCCGGAGCGAATCCGCGAGGCTTACGAAGCCTGCGAAAAACTCTCAAAAGACCGAATTTATCGGAGTAAACCCGTGCTCGACGTGGAACTCAGCGGTTACAAAATCATCGAAACGCTGATGCAGACTTTCATCGACGCCTCGATGCATCCCGACCGCTTCCATTCGCAGCAGTTGCTCGACCTTGTCAGTTCGCAGTACGACATCCGTTCCGACAAGGCCGAAACGCGCATCATGGCCGTCATCGACTACCTTTGCGGCATGACCGATGTTTTCGCCCTTGATGTCTATCAGAAAATCAACGGAATTTCGCTGCCGATTGTGTAGGAAACGCCCTACGAGCGCGGTTTGTAGAACACTTGATTGGCTCCGCTCGTGATTTGCAGGGCCTCAGGATGTTCTTGGATGAAGGAATCGACATGGCGGACGCGCTTCTCTTCGAGAATTTCATCGACGGCAATCAAAATGCCCGTTTCCTCGACATCGCCGAAACCGTAGTTGATGCCCGTTCCGAAAAGTTTCATCGTCGGCGAAAGACTCATGTAGGCGTTCACGAGCGGCGGAATGTTGTAGCCCAAACGACGAATCTCGGTGTTCAGAATCCGATAGTCTTTCTTGAAGTCATCTTCGCAGAAAATGGCCGCCAATTCTTGCGGGTCAGCCTCAATTTTCAGCGGTTTCATCGGGACTATCAGGTTTTCGCTATCGCCGAAATGCTTCTGCAAAAAGTAGAGAATCATGTCGCGACCGCGCCGCACATACGACGGATACATCGTCACTTTTCCGAAGAAATATTTCACGTGCGGATTCAGAACGGTCAGTGCGCCGATGCCGTCCCAAAGATTGTCGAGCGCAAAAATGCTCTTCGTGTTTTTTCGCACGTTCTGGTAGTCGGGCGACACGAAAGAACGCCCCAATTCAACGGTGTAGGGCATATATTCCTTGATGAACCGCTCCGAGAAATGGAACATGTGGCTCGTGGCCAATATCGGCTGACCTTTCTCGTCGAGTTCCCAGTCGGAACCGAAAATATAGCGATAGCCGCCGACAATTTCCTCGGACTCGGGATTCCAGACGATGAGCTGTTTGTAGCAGTTTTCGCAGGTGTCGAAATCGTCGATATCGACCGGTTTTCCCGTGCCGCCGCCAGCCTCGCGGAAGGCGATCTCGCGCAAACGACCGATTTCCTGCATCACATTCGGGGCTTCGTGCGCCGTGATGACGTAAATTTCGTTGTTGCTCTTGTTCGTGAGGCGAAGATGGCGCTCCGGCGTCAGTTCCTGCCTCAGCAAACGCTTCTCTACGGGTTGTATGATTTGTTCCATATCTGATAGATTTTTTACAGCAAATAAGCCTGTTCCTTGACCCACTGGGCCCACTGCGCAGGCGATTTCGACTTGTCGAAAGTCTGCCACGGAATCGGTTTTCCGATGGCTACGCGGAAGGTTTTTCCGACATTTTTATACATTTCATCGACGAGAAACAGCATCGCCACGTTGAATTTCAGGTTCAGCCGCTTGCACCAGTTGGCGATGTTGTAGAATTTCTCGGAATTTTGGCCGCCGAAGTGAATCGGGACGATGTCGCGCTGCGTCTCGACGCTCTTCGCGACAAAAGTTTTCTTCCATTCGAGGTCGCAAATCTGACCGTCGCCGCCCTTCCGCGAGCAAAGACCCGCCGGAAACATCAGCATGTGGTGGTCGGACTTGAAACCGGCCTCGACCATCGCGGGAAAATCGCGACTTTGCTTGCCTGTCTTGTTGATTGGGATGCAGAGCGGCGCCAGTCCGGGCAAATTCATCAGCAAGTCATTGACGAGATAGCGGAAATTGCCGTCGTAGTGCTCGCCGATGATCGAGCCGAGCGCCACGCCGTCGATGCCGCCGAGCGGATGGTTCGACACAAAAGTATAGAGCCGCCCGTCGTCCTTTGGCGGCAGATTTTCCGCGCCCTCCACCTGAAGCGTCATCTGCAAGTATTCCACGCAGGCTTTCAGCCACGGCGTGCCCGTCAGTTCGCGACTCTCCCACAGAAAGTCGTTCACCTCGTCCTGATGGATGGTCTTTTTCAGCCACGACACCGCCGGACGCGGCACCCAACGGGCTTTTTTGCCCATTTTCTCGCGCAACACGGCGTCGATGTCAATCGTTTTCTGATAGTCTTGTTTCGTTTCCAAAATGTCACTTTTTTTCTTCGTCGCACAGTCGATTTTGCGACAAATTACTGCTTACGAACTGCAAATATAACATTTTTTTTCTAAAACCGCATCATTTTTTTAAAAAATCAAACAAAAATGACAAAAAAAATCTCGCGCGCGTACATATTATAAAAAATAGGAAAGAAAGGAGGCGAAAAAGCGAATCAAAAAAATCGAAATTCATTCGTGAGGAAATCACAAGAAAATCGTGAGAAAGAGAAAAAAATCGTCGAAAATTATTGCACGAAAAGACGAAAATGAGCAAAAAAAATATTTTTTTTGATTTTTTTGAAAAAAAAGTGGAGAAAAGTGGTGGATTGTGGGGAAAAATGCGTAACTTTGTAGCGAATTCCCATTTAATAGATGTTCGTATGCGATTTTTAGGTAACATAGAAGCAAAAACAGACGCGAAAGGACGTGTTTTCCTGCCGGCAGTTTTCCGCAAGGTGCTCCAGTCATCGGGCGAGGAGAAACTGGTGCTTCGGAAAGACGTGTTCCAGTCGTGTCTGGTGCTGTATCCTGAATCGGTATGGAACGAGCAGATGGACACGCTCCGCCAACGGCTGAGTCGCTGGAACGCCCTGCATCAGCAGATTTTCCGCCAGTTTGTCGCCGATGTCGAAGTGGTGACGCTCGACGGAAACGGGCGTTTCCTGATTCCGAAGCGCTACCTGAAAATGGCGCAAATCGACCAGACGGTGAAGTTCGTCGGTATGGGCGACACGATTGAAATCTGGCGCTCGACGGAGAACGACGGCCCGTTTATGGAAGCAGGCGCATTCGGGAGGGCTTTGGAGGAAATTATGGGTAGTAGCACCGACAACGGCCTATGACGACGACGGCAACGACATATCACGTTCCCGTGTTGCTTCGGGAGAGCGTCGATGGACTGAACATCCGTCCCGAGGGCGTTTACGTGGATGTGACATTTGGCGGAGGCGGCCATTCCAAGGAGATTCTGTCGCGACTGGGTGCCAGTGGGCATCTTTACAGTTTCGACCAAGACGCAGACGCAGAGGCCAACCTCGTGGCCGACGACCGACTGACCTTCGTCCGCAGCAATTTCAGGTATCTGAAAAACTGGATGCGCTACTACGGCGTGGAGAAAATCGACGGTCTGCTGGCCGACTTGGGCGTTTCGAGCCATCATTTCGACGAGGCCGAGCGCGGTTTTTCGCTTCGTTTCGACGCGCCGCTCGATATGCGGATGAACAAAAGGGCGACGCTCACGGCTGCCGACGTGCTTAACAACTACGGCGAAAGGCAATTGGCCGATGTGTTCTATTACTACGGTGAACTGAAAGCGGCGCGGCGGATGGCTTCGCTAATCGTGAAATCGAGAGCCGAAAAGCCGTTGCTGACGACGGGCGATTTGTTGGAAGTGCTCAATCCTCTGTTGCGTCGCGACCGCGAGAAAAAAGAGGCAGCGCAGGCGTTCCAAGCCTTGCGAATCGAGGTGAACCACGAAATGGACGCGCTGCGAGAAATGCTTCTGGCAGCGACGGAACTGCTCGGCGAGGGCGGTCGGCTGTCGGTCATCACGTATCACTCGCTCGAAGATCGCATCGTGAAGAACATCATGAAATCGGGAAACGCGGAAGGAAAACAGTCGCAAGACTTTTTCGGACGGGTGGAAACGCCGTTCCGCGCCGTGAACAGCAAGGTGATTACGCCGACGGACGAAGAATTGGCGCGAAATCCGCGCAGCAGAAGTGCTAAACTCAGAATTGCAGAGAAAAAATGACTGAAGAGAAAGACATCAAACTGACCATCGAGGCTGGCGAACAGACGGAACCTGCCACGATTGAAACGACTGAGAATCAGGAGGTTATCGAGGAATCGCCATCGCTGAAAGAGGTGATTCTCGAACAAGCCATCGAAGACGAGGCTCCGCTGTCGAAGACTTTTACGCTGCGGAAAATCCTCGGTGGCGACATCCTGACCACGCAGGCCGTGCGCCGTCAGGTTTGGCTGTTGCTGCTCATCACGTTGTTCGTCATCATCTACATCTCGAACCGCTACAGTTGTCAGCAGGACTTGATTACGATCGACAAACTGCAAAAGGAGTTGAAAGACGCGAAATACAAGGCGTTGTCGAGCAGTAGCCAACTGACGGAGAAAACCCGCGAAAGCAAGGTGTTGGAAATTCTGCAAAACAACAAGGACAGTGTGCTGAAAATTCCAAATCAGCCGCCGTATGTGATTAGATTGGAAGGGGAGTGAAAGGGAAGTGAAAGGGAAGTGAAAAGGAAGTGAAAAGGAAGTGAAAAGGACATTTTAAGAAGTTAAGAAGTTATGAGTAAGTTCAACCATAAGAAAATTATGCCGCGCTACAGTGCCATTGCGATTGTGATGACGCTGTTGGCTGTTGCCGTGATTGGCAAGGCTCTCTATATTATGACCGCGAAAAAAGCCTATTGGGACGAGGTGGCCGCCGGACTGAAGCGCGACAGCGTGAGCGTGAAGCCCAACCGAGGCAACATTCTTTCGAGCGACGGCCAGTTGATGGCGTCGTCGTTGCCCGAATTTAAACTCTATATTGATTTTCAGGCACTTCAAGAGTCGAAGATGGACACGGTTTGGGATGAGAAAATCGACACGATTTGCCTGATGCTGAGCCAGATTTTCCCCGAAAGATCGGCCAAGGACTTCCGAAAACACCTCGACGAAGGTCGCAATCAGGTGCAGAAAAACGGAAAAGTCGGTTCGCGCCACTGGCCGATTGTCAGGCGGCGCGTGGATTTCAACACGCTCAGCGAAGTGCGCTCGATTCCCATTTTCGAGATTCCCTTCAACACGGAGCAAACCACGAGCGACGGCTTTATCGTCAGGGCTTCGTACAAAAGCGGTTTCAACATCGAGGAATACAACTCGCGCCTGCGTCCGCACGGATCGCTTGCCAACCGAACGATTGGCGACATTTACAAGGGAAAAGACTCGGCGCGATACGGTCTCGAACTCAGCTACGACAGCGTTCTTCGCGGTAAAAATGGCATCATCCACCGTCGGAAAGTGCTCAACAAGTGGCTCGACATCACGGATTTGCCGCCAGAAGACGGTGCCGACATCGTGACAACCATCGACGTGGGCATTCAGGACTTGGCGGAGCGTGCCGTTGTCGATGAATTGAAGGAAATCAACGGCAACGTGGGCGTGGCGATTGTGATGGAAGTGGCGACGGGCGACATCAAAGCCATTGTGAATATGGAAAAATGCGGCGACGGCGAGTATCGCGAACTCAAAAACCGCGCTGTGAGCGACCTTTTGGAGCCGGGTTCGGTGTTTAAGACCGCCTCGATTCTGGTTTGTCTCGACGAAGGCAAATGCGACACGACGAAGCGCGTGGAAACGGGCGGTGGAGTTTGGCCGATGTACGGTCGGCAGATGAAAGACCACAACTGGCGCAAGGGCGGCTACGGAACGCTGACGCTGCCGCAGACGCTGCATTACAGTTCGAACATCGGCGTGAGCCGAATCGTCGATGAATATTACCACAATCAACCCGAAAAATTCGTCGAGGCACTCCATCGGATGGGTTTGGGCGAAGATTTGCAGATTCCGCTCGTGGGTTCATCGCCGGCGCGTATCCGAATGCCGAAAAAGGACAAGACAGGTCGTCACTGGGCGAACTGGAGCAACACCGCATTGCCTTGGATGTCAATCGGTTACGAGTCGCAAGTGCCGCCGATTTCCACGCTCACGTTCTACAACGCCATCGCCAACAACGGTCGGATGATGCGTCCGCGATTCGTGAAACAGGTGATGAAAGACGGCGAAGTCATTCAAGACTATCCGACAGTCGTGCTCCACGAACATATCGCTAAACCGCAGACTATCAAGAAGATACAGCCGATTTTGGAGGGTGTGGTCAGCGTCGGCACGGGCAAAAGTGCTCGTTCCAAGTCGTTTAAAGTGGCTGGAAAGACTGGCACGGCGCAGATTTGGACGAAAGCCGGAAAAAGTTCGTCGTATCTGCTGTCGTTTGTCGGCTATTTCCCTGCCGACGCGCCGCGCTATTCGTGCATCGTCTGCATCCAGAAAACGGGACTCCCAGCCTCCGGCGGTATGTCGGCAAGCGTGTTCCACAACATTTCCGAGGGCATTCTGGCGCAAAACCTGAAACTCGATGTGAAAGATGCGCGTGACTCTTTGTCGGTTGTCATTCCGAACGTGAAAAGCGGCAATCTCATCGCTGGTGACTACGTGCTGTCGCACTTGGGAGTCGGTGCCAGCAACGACTGGAAAAGTCAAGGAAAATCATTTGGAAACGGACATATTCCGAATGTTCTCGGAATGGGTGCGCGGGATGCCGTCTATCAGATTGAGAAGCGTGGCGTGCGTGTGCGGCTGAAGGGTCGCGGACGGGTTGTGAAACAGAGTTTGGAGCCTGGCCACGCGATCAAGAAAGGCGATATTTGCGAGTTGCAATTAGAAGTTTAGGATTTTTAGAAATACGAGATATGAAATTAAGTGAACTGCTGAAAAACGTCAAACCGACG
>JAFYJH010000005.1 GCA_017538195.1 Prevotella sp. | reverse complement strand
GTCAAAGTCGCCACGAACAGTTTCAATCTCAAGCCGTTAGGCATGGCGGTGTAAAACCGAATTGCCATTGTGGTAAAACAATCGGGCTCTTGGCTTTGACCAAGGGCCCGATTTCAAATCATGCAAAACAAACAATTTTCGCGAGTTATAGCCAACAGAGGGCGAATGTCGTCGGAATCTCCTCGGAAGATTTGAGAATTTTGGCGAGGTTATCCACCGACGTTTCCGCAAGTTGGCGGTAACGGTCGGCAGTGGCGGTGTCGGTCGCGGAATATGCCATCGAGAGGGTCAGCATCGTTGTGGCATGTTCGAGCAGTCGGCGCACCACGCCTTGTTCGTCGGAAGTGACATCGGCAGGAAGGTAGAGGGCTACTATGAGCAGCATCGACTCATCGTTGACCGAAGCGGGCTCAGGGCCTTCGTGGTTGATGGAAGCGTCGCCGACATGATGCATAAGGCGGACGACGATTTCTGAGAAAGCCGCTTTCGCCACCATGCGGAGTGCCGACAGCTTGTCGCTGGTGAGCAGCCCCTCGTCGGTCGGTTTGCCGATAGCGCGACGCAATGCCGAAAGCGCGAGCGCTTGGTTAACGATTGATTGTGCCGAGAGACTGAAAGTTACTGGAGTTTTCATAGCGGTTATTCTACTGAAATTGTTACTGATGCTTTGGGGCGGTCGGAAAAGCGGATGGTGTCGGTGGGCGTTGTGAGTTCGCCGTTGACGCCGAAACGGCCGGCGAGACACCCTGTGAGCGACATGAATACTATTGCGCCGAGAAGAACGATATTGATGGCGCGGACGATTTTGTTTTCTTTTTTCATTTTCTTAATGGTTTTGATAAAGTTGATAGTTGAAAGATTAAAGTTTAAAGAATTTTCGATTGCACGATTGTTCGAACGTTCGAACGTTCGATATCAATTTCTAATTTTTCGAAAGAGAAGTTTTCTGATGATTTTGACGGCGTAGGCTTCGGAGATGAAGAAGCGGGAGGCTTTCGTGGAGGCGAGGACTCGCGTGAGGGCATCGTCGTCGGAAAGCCGACCTTTCGAGGCTTGTTTGATGCGGTCGATGTGGCCGACGATTTCGCGGATTTGGGCTTTGCGCATCGACTTGCCCTCGAACGATTCGGGATTGCGACGGTAGCGGCGCACCTCACGGATGGCGTAGTCGTAGGTGAGATAGAAATGCGGAGCCGGCGATTCGATTGTCTCGCGCACGACATCGGCAATGCGGAGAGGCCGACCCGCAGCCCTGTACTCGCCAATCACTCGGCGGGCACAGGCTTCAAGGTCGTGGTTTCGATTTTTTAGATATTCCATTGAGATAAAGTTGAAAGATGAAAGTTTATAGTTTAAAGATTTTCGATTGCTCGACTGGTCGAACAATCGACCGCTCGAAATCATTGGTTTTATTACCATTTCGGTTGCAAAATTACAACATAATATGGGCGAAATGACTACCCATTACACTGAAATTAGTTTAACGGCCTTGTTGTCGCGGGCGGTGCGGAAGTTGTTGAAAGTCTCGAAGAGGTCGGCGAGAGCCACCACGGCGTTTTGCGTCTGCTGGCGGTAGAGCGTGGCGGAGACACCTGCCTGAGCCTCTTTGCCTTGCAGTGCGTCGGTGACACCCGAGACGTCCTCGAAAAGCCGCATTTCGAGGGCGAGGAG
>JAFYJH010000029.1 GCA_017538195.1 Prevotella sp. | reverse complement strand
GTGAAGTGTGGAGTGTGGAGTGAGGACGATGCGGCAGCGGCTTCGCGGCTACTGCTTCTTGGCGGCGGTGTATGGCTTTGGGTGTCTGCATCGTCGTCGGTTTCAAATTAAAAATTAAAAATTAATAATTATGATTTGTTTTCGTTTTGCGGTTTGTTTTTAGAATAAGTCGGAGTGGGTGCCGGTACCCGTAAAAAGCAAGGTCAGTTCCTTGTCGTCTTGTTCCCAAATCAGCAACCAGTCGCCTTTCAGATGACATTCCCAACAGCCTGCGTAATCGCTCGACAGTTTGTGCGGACGATAATTTATCGGCAGTTTTCCGTCGATTTCAAGCAGGCGGATGGCCGTCTTGAGCAGTTCCATATTGTAACCGCGCTTCCGGCAACGCTCGGCATCCTTGCGGAAAGTCTTTGTCATCTGTACTTTATACATAACGCTCAGATGCCTAAGGATTGGAACATTTCTTCTGACGAGGCGAAGGTCTCAACGCGACCTGCCAATTTGTCTTCCCGTGAACGCGCAAGGCTTCCTTTCGCCTTCGGGGAAATCTTCCTCACAAGCACACCCAGAGCCTGCAAATAGGCCATCAGTGCCTTTCCGTTTGTCGAGCGTTCATTTAATGTAATAGCGTAAGTTGCCATCGTTTTTCCTTTCTTTTTGATATTCGTCGGCGCAAAGTTACAAAAAATTGCTGAGCCGCCCAAACGATTCGGGAAAATTTTATTTCGGAAATGTTTTTGATTCAACTTTTCGAGCCTTCGCGAGTTGTCGAAACGTAGGACAGCAGCACGGCGAGCAACAGGATTCCGAAGATGATGCCGAGGCTCAAAACGGTGGAGATTTCGATGTGTGGCATACGGACGGAAAGCCCTGCCCACGCCATCAGCGCATTGATGTAGTCGTCCATCGTCAGGAGCATTTTGAGGCCGACGAACATCAGGATGATTCCAACGCCGTACTTGAAATATTTGAAGTATTTCGTGAGGGCGGCGAGGGCGAAATAGAGGGCGCGAAGGCCGAGAATGGCGAAGATGTTGCTCGTCAGGACGATGAACGGGTCGCGCGACACGCAGAACACCGCCGGAATGGAATCGACGGCGAAAATCACGTCGGACAGTTCGATGGCAATCAGTGCCAGAAACAGCGGCGTGGCCAAGCGACGACCGGCTTCGACGATGAAAAATTTGTCACCGTGAAGCTTGTCGGACACGGGAAACGCCTTGCTCACCCAACGCACGATGAAATTCTGCGAGAGGTCGGTTTGTTCGTCGCTGTGACCGAACATTTTTGCGCCCGTGTAGAGCAGAAACAGGCCGAAAAGTCCCAGAATCCACTCGAATCGGTCGATGACGGCGACGCCTGCGAAGATGAAGATGCTGCGCAGGACGAGTGCGCCGAAAATGCCCCAAAACAGCACTTCGTGTTGGTATTTCCGCTCGATGCCGAAGTAGGAAAAGAGCATCAGAAAGACGAAAAGATTGTCGGTCGAGAGCGATTTCTCGATGAGATAGGCGGCGAAAAACTCCATCGCCTTCTCGTGCGAGTCGCCCAAGGGATAGAACAGCCAGATGCCGAGTCCGAACAGCACGGAAACGCCGATCCAGACGGCTGTCATCTTCAATGCCTCGCTGATGCCAACCTCGTGTTCGCCGTTTCGGGTGAACATCTTGAGGTCGGCAACCAGCATCAGCACGACTGACACATAAAATACAACCCACGCCCACAAGGGAATGCCTATCGAATGCATTTTTGCGTTTTTTAGTTAAAAATGTTAATCCTGCGGCTTCAAAGTCGTGGCTTCGAGCATCTGCTCGACCTCGGCATTGACGCGAATGGCAAATTCCTGCATCGACATCGTGGCCTGCTCTCCTCCACCCTGCTTGCGCATAGCGACGAGTCCCTCGGCGGCTTCCTGTTCGCCCACGACGAGCATATACGGGATGCGGCGCAGTTCGTTGTCGCGGATTTTGCGACCGATTTTCTCGTTGCGGTCGTCGAGCGTGGCGCGGATGTCGTTTTCGGCGAGATAGTCAGCCACGCGCTGTCCGTAGTCGTTGTATTTCTCGGAAATCGGCAGAATGGCGACCTGCTCAGGCGTGAGCCACAAGGGGAAATGGCCTGCGGTGTGCTCGATGAGCACGGCGCAGAAACGCTCCATCGAGCCAAAGGGCGCACGGTGAACCATCACGGGCGTCTGCTTCGAGTTGTCCTCGGCGGTGTATTCGAGTTGGAAACGCTGCGGCAGGTTGTAATCGACCTGAATCGTGCCCAACTGCCAACGCCGACCGATGGCATCTTTCACCATAAAGTCGAGTTTCGGACCGTAGAAAGCGGCCTCGCCATACTCGATTTTCGCCTCAAGACCCTTTTCCTTGCAAGCGTCGATGATGGCCTGCTCCGACTCAGCCCAAACCTCGTCTGAACCGATGTATTTCACCTTGTCCTTCGGGTCGCGCAGCGAAATCTGAGCCTCGACGTTCTCGAACTTGAAAATCGAGAAAACCGCCTTGATGATGTCCATCACGCGCATAAATTCGCCCTTCACCTGGTCGGCACGGCAGAAAATATGGGCATCGTCCTGTGTGAACGAGCGGACGCGCGTCAGACCGTGAAGTTCGCCCGATTTTTCGTAGCGATAGACCGTTCCAAACTCGGCGATGCGCAGCGGCAATTCCTTGTAGGAACGCGGTTTCGAGGCGAAAATTTCGCAGTGATGCGGACAGTTCATCGGCTTGAGCATATATTCCTCGCCCTCTTCCGGCGTTGTGATGGGTCGGAAGGCATCTTTCGAGTAATGGGCGTAGTGGCCGGAGGTTACATAGAGATTTTTGCCACCGATGTGCGGCGTGATAACTTCCTGATAACCAAAGTTTTTCTGGATTTTACGCAACATTTCCTGCAAGCGCAGACGCAGGTCGGTTCCCTTCGGCAGCCAGATGGGAAGTCCCTTTCCGACGCGCTCCGAGAACATAAAGAGTTCCATTTCCTTGCCGATTTTTCGGTGGTCGCGCTTCTTCGCCTCTTCGAGCATCACGAGATAGTCGTCGAGCATTTTCTTCTTCGGGAACGTGATGCCATAGACGCGCTGCATCTGCTCACGCTCGGCATCGCCACGCCAGAAAGCGCCTGCCACGCTCGTGAGTTTCACGGCCTTGATCAGACCCGTAGAAACGAGGTGCGGACCGCGACAAAGGTCGGTGAACGCGCCCTGCGTGTAGGTCGAAATCGTGCCGTCTTCGAGGTCTTGGTCAATGTGTTCGCACTTGTAGGTCTGACCGTCGTCGCCGAACTCCTTCAGCGCGTCGGCCTTCGACACATCGCGGCGCACGACAGGCTCGTCCTTACGCGCCAGTTCGAGCATTTTCTCCTCGATTTTCGGGAAGTCGCTCTCCTTGATGACTTCGCCGTCTTTCAGCAGCACATCGTAGAAAAATCCGTTCTCCACAGCCGGTCCGAAACCGAACTGGATGCCCGGATAGAGTTCTTGCAACGCCTCGGCTAAAAGGTGGGCCGACGTGTGCCAAAACGTATGTTTTCCCTCATCGTCGTCGAACTTGAAGAGCGCGATGGTCGCGTCCGTGTTGATGGGTCGATTGAGTTCCACTGTCTCACCATTGACTGCGCAAGATACAACGTTGCGTGCGAGAGCCGGCGAGATGCTCTCGGCGATTTGAAAACCAGTTACGCCCTGCTCATACGAGCGAACAGAACCGTCTGGGAATGTGATTTTTACCATATACAAAATAGTTTTTTAAGTTGATTTATTTCAGATTTTCCTTGAAAAATTGCGCAATCTGCCGCATCAGATGGTTGCGCGTGTTGCCGCCGTAGATGCTGTGGTTGCGGTTCGTATAGACGTTCATCGAGAAGTCCTTGTCAGCTTGGACGAGAGCCTCGGTGTATTCAAAAGCGTTCTGAGCGTGGACGTTGTCGTCGGCCAAGCCCTGACAGATGAGCAATGCGCCGTGGAGTTTCGCGGCTCGCGTGATGGGATTGTCGTCGTAACCCGACGGATTTTCCTTTGGCGTGCGCATAAATCGCTCGGTATAGACGGTGTCGTAGAAACGGAAACTCGTGGGTGCGGCGACAGCCACGCCTGCCTTGAAAACAGGACGGCCTTCGCTCATCGACATCAACGTGCAGAAACCGCCGTAACTCCAGCCCCAAATGCCGATGTTTTCTTGATCGACAAACGACTGCCGACCGAGCCACAGAGCCGTTTCTACTTGGTCTTTGGCTTCGAGATTTCCGATGGTCAGATAAGTGCATTTTTCAAATTCGACACCGCGAGCACCCGTTCCGCGACCATCGACGCAGACAACAACAAAACCTTCCTGCGCGAGATAGCTGTCGAAAAGACCGCCGTTGCCCATCGAGCCAAACGACCACGAATCGACGACCTGCTGACTGCCCGGACCGCTGTATTGGAACATCACGACGGGATATTTTTTCTGCGGATTGAAATCGGCAGGCTTCACCATCCAACCATTCAGGCTAACGCCTTCGGAAGTCGTGAAGGTGAAAAATTCCTTCGTTCCGAGCGCGAATTGCGCGAGTTTTTCCTTCAATTTCGCATTGTCTTCGAGCGTCGAAAGAATTTTTCCTTTCTGGTCGCGAATCGTGTAAATATAAGGATTGTCCTTGTCGCTCCACGTGTTCAGAAAATACTTGAAATCGCCCGAAAAAGTCGCCGTGTTCCAACCGTTTTGATGGGTCAGTTGCTCGACTTTTCCGTTCTTGTGGCTGACGAAAATCTGCCTGTCCATCGGACTTTTCTCGGCGGCCTGATAGAACACGTCGCCCGAAGCCTCGTCGTAGGCGCAAATGGCGGTAATATCGGCGTTTTCCGTCGTAATTTTGCGTTCCAAGGTGCCGTTGAGCGTGTAGAGATAGAGCTGCATAAAACCGTCGCGGTCGGAAGGCATCAGCAGATGTTCCTTGCCGACGACGAGCGAGGTCAAGACCTCCTCCTTGATGTATTTCGCCACGCGCTCCTTGACGAGCAATTCGGCAAGCGTCGAGCGCGGATTCACGGTGTAGAGGTTCATTTCGTCCTGATGGCGGTTCATCGTCGCCACGATGACGCGATCTTCCGTGCCTGCGGGGATGATTCTCGGCATATAGCCGTCGGCGTCGATCGGCACTTGCAACTGGCGCGTCTGGCGGCTCTTGATGTCGAAACTCCACGCCGTCACTTTCGCGTTGTCCTCGCCTGCCTTCGGATATTTGTAAGTGTAGACTCCGGGATAGTTCGCATACTCGTCGCGCTGCGGCTTCATCCCTCGGAACATCTGCAAAGAATACTGTTTCACGGCACTTTCGTCGAAGCGAATCCAACAGAGCATCGAGCCGTCGGGCGTGAAGCAGAACGAGCGGTTCTGCCCGAATTCCTCCTCATAGACCCAATCGGGCACGCCGTTGATGATTTCATTGAATTTTCCGTCTTTCGTCACCTGCGTTTCGGCGTTGTCGTAGAGCAGTTTCACGAGGAAAATGTTGCCCTCGCGCACGAAAGCCACCTGCGTGCCGTCGGGACTCCAGAGCGGTGCCTGCTGCTTGCCGTTGTCGGAAAGTCGGGCGAGATGGCGGCTGTGGATATTGTAGATGTAATATTCCGACTTCGACGAGCGGCGATAGATGGCCTCGGTAGCGGTCTGGATGAGCAGTCGCTTGCCGTCGGGCGAGGGGATGTAGCCGTCGATTTGCTCGACCTTCTCGCCCTGCGTCTGGTCGGCATCGAAAAGGACGGCGGTTTCCTGTCCCGTTTTGAACGAATACTGCACGATGCGCTTTCCGTCGGGCGAAATCGTGGCGTATTGGTCGGTTCCTGCCAGCGGATTGACTCCGTAGATGCGGCGCGCCGAAAATTCTCCGCCCATCACGGCCTTGATGGTCAGTTCGTTGGCGGCGATTCCCGATGCGGCAGAGAGGAAAAATGCCGCGCAAAGCATCAATATTTTTTTCATAAACGATGTATTTTTGTTGTGAATGAACATTTTAAGCGACAAAGGTAGCCTAATTTATTGAATTTTGGGGCGATGAAGCGGAAGATTTGGGAGTTTTTAACACGAATTAGTTGTTTTTCTTCGATTTTACGGTCGATTTCGAGGATGATTTCGTCGATTTCGATTTGTTTTTTGAAGAAGATGAAGCCTTCGGTTTGGTCGAAGAAATTTTGATGTCTATATGTTTGAATCCCATCGAAGTGAGCATCTGGCGGAACTGCTCAACGGCGTTTTGTCGGGCGGTTTCGAGGTTGGCCTTCGTCATACAGCGGTCGAGCATCTTGCGGCGGGCTTTCTCGCTGAGTTGTTTGCGGGCCTGCTGACTCCATTTTCCCGTTTCGTAGAACGATTTGGTGGCGGCTTCGTCGAGGAAATTCTCGTCGAGCAGTTTCACGGACGGCAGCACGACGCTGACGGAGTCGTTCTGGGCTGTAATCCAACCTTTTTTCGTGTCTGCCATATCGATGCCGAGCCGCAGCGTACCTTTATAAATACGCACGAGTTCGTCGTCGCGGAAAATGCCCTTGCGCACGGTGTCGGCGATTTCCTCGTCGCTGATGGCGAGAAATTCCCACTGCCCAATGGCTTCCATCTGCTCGATGACGGTGGGCGAGAGTCGGACGGTGGCTTCGTTGCCGATCGACACGTCGGAATTTCGCAGTAGCAGGTAGGCACCGACAATCAGCGCGATGATGACGCCGCCGATGACGAGCGAGTTCATCATCGACTGCGGAATGGTTTTGAGCATCTGAAGCAGAAGGTCTTGGATGAGCGAATCGTCGTTCTGCTTGCTTTTTCGGGTGGTATTTCGTTTTTTTGTAGCCATTTTCGTGAAGTGTGGAGTGATTTTGCGTGAAGTGTGGAGTGTGAAGTGTGAAGTGAGAAATGAATTATCAATTGTCAACCAACGGTCACTGACCGAAGGGAAGTAATTATCAATTATCAATTATCAATTGTCAATTAACAAAAGTCGCGAGATTTCGTTGGGAGAAAATTTTTTGCGGAAAGTCACGGTGATTTGCGACTCGTCGAATCCCATCGCGCTAATCAGCGGAATCAGCGTCCGAGCGGCATTCTGGCGCGCCGACTCGGTGAGGTTGAGCCTCGGAAGGTCGTTGGCAACAGCAGCCCGACCAGCCTGCGCCAACGCCGTGAGTTCCGCGTCGCTGAAGTTCGATCGCAACAGCGGAATAAACTGCTTCACCTCGTCGTGATTGACGCGCGTGCTCGTGATTTCAAACTGCGGATCGGGCAGGATAATCTCGATTTTCTCGCCGCTTCGCTTGACGTTTTCCTTGTCGAAATCGGCAAAATCGACGTAAGCCTTCACCGTCGCCTCGATGGGCACGGCAATGCTGCGCTTGCCCAACGGCAGGTCGAGCTTGTACTTCTGGCTGAGAATCGAGCCTTGAAGTTGCTTCGTGTCGTCTTGCGTGATGATTTTGTGCAGCCGATACTCCGTGCTGTAGAGCCGCGCCTGCTGCTGAATCTGCATCACGATGTCGGGAAGTTGCGGCTCTTCCGATTTCGCGTCGTCGCCCTCGCCACAAGCCGAAAATAAGGCCGTCAGAAGGGCGAAAATCAGTATTTTTCGATTAAAAAGTTCCATAATTGCCGACAAATTTAAGAAAAAACTTCCGTTCTTGCAAATTTATTCGTACTTTTGCAGTTGGAAACAAAATTTTTATGGAAATGAACAGCAAAAATTGGTTGAAAACAGCCCTGATTGCCGCTCTGACGAGCGTTGCGGTCGGCGCTTGCAAGGAGAAAAAACAGACGACCGACATCATCACGACCAAGCCGAAGGCCGAGGCTCCGAAGCCCGTGCAGGAAATTGGCGACTACGACCAAGACGTGACGGTCGATTGGGGCGGCTCGAACTACACGATTCGGATGCAGCGCGTGGCCGACCGCTCGCTGCCCATCGTCGATGACGGAATGGGAGGCCGATATTACGACAATAAAATTACCGTGCGCGTGACGCGAGGCGACGGCAGCGAATTTTTCGCCAAGACTTTCACGAAAACCGATTTCAGCGGCTATGTCGATGCCGCGTTCAGCAAGCAGAGTGCGCTGTTGGGCATCGTTTTCGACAAGGTGGAAGACGGCGCGCTGCGCTTTGCGGCCAGTGTGGGCTCGCCCGACAAGGCCAGCGACGAATTTGTGCCGCTCGTGCTGAAAATTTCGCGTAACGGCGGCGTCAGCATCAGCAAAGACACCCAACTCGACACCGAAAACACGAGCGAAACTGCCGAATACGACGACGAGGACGGCGTATGACACAAGCGCATCCGAAAATTGCCGTCGTGGGCGGTGGAGCGGCTGGATTTTTCCTGTCGATTTGCCTGAAAGAGCGTTTGCCAGAGGCCGACATCACGATTTTCGAGCGTAGTCGGCATTTGTTGGCAAAAGTGGCCGTTTCAGGCGGTGGACGCTGTAATTGCACCAATTCTTTCGAGAACGTGCGCGACTTGAGTCAGGTCTATCCGCGTGGACATCGGCTGATGAAGCGGCTGTTCAACCTTTTCGATTATCGCGACGCTTACGAGTGGTTCGAGCGGCACGGCGTTGAACTCACGACGCAGTCCGACGGCTGTGTTTTTCCTGCGTCGCAAAATTCCCAAACCATCATCGATTGCTTTTTACGTGAAAGCCGACGGTTCGGCATAAAAATTCAAACGGAAAGTGCCGTGAAATCGCTCGACGAACTGCGCGATTTCGACTATATCGCCGTCACGACAGGCGGTTCACCGCGTCGCGAAGGACTCGAATGGCTGCTTGACGCAGGCATTGAAATCGTCGAGCCTGTGCCCTCGCTCTTCACGCTGAACATTGCCGACGAAGGGCTTCGCAGCCTGATGGGAACGGTCGTGGAAGCATCGGTGATGATTCCCGCAACGTCGTTTCGGGCCGACGGCGCACTGCTCGTGACACACTGGGGCGTGAGCGGTCCGGCAATCCTGCGACTGTCGAGTTATGCTGCCCGACTGCTCCACGAAAACGACTATCGGATGCCGTTGTCTGTGAATTGGGTGAATCGGCGGCCCGACGAAATGCTCGGCGAACTCCAAAACATCGTTGAAAACCGCGCACAAAAGCAAATTCTCAACGAAAAGCCCTTCGCGCTGACAAGCCGACTGTGGGAATATCTGGCTGCGAAAAGCCTCGGCCAACGGGCACAGAACCGTTGGGGAAGCCTAAACCGAAAGGAACTCAATCGCCTCGCAAACACTCTTTGCAACGACACGTTTCAAACTGACGGACGTGCCCCGTTCAAGGATGAATTTGTTACCTGCGGCGGTGTTTCCCTGTCAAGCGTCAATCCGACGACTCTGGCGTGCAAAACGCGCCCGAACCTCTTTTTCGCAGGCGAAATCCTCGACATCGACGGCGTCACCGGCGGCTTCAACTTCCAAGCCGCTTGGACAACGGCATTTACTGTTGCTGAAGCAATTGCAAAAGATATTAAAATTAGGGAAACATCCATGGATATTTCCCCAATTGTTCAGTTAAGAAAATAATGTTTTAATCAATTTTCACCAAAGTATTTGCGGCAACATTAGCTTGTATTTCGTAGCCTGCAGGAATTTCCGCTTTTGAACCACAAATGAAGCATGCAGGAACAGTAACAAAACAGAAAAGCAAAACGGACAAAGTCGTTCGATTTTCGCCTGTTACATAGACATCTCCATTCGTCAGAGGAATCATTTCGCCGTTGGGGGTAATCAATTCTGAGATTTTGATTCCCAGACGGCCTTTAGTTCCCCACCAAGAAGATTTCTTAGCTTCGTAAACGGAACCATTAACTATTGTTCCGTAAGGAATAGCCGTTACACCATCGACATTGATGTCTCTGGATACTCTGAATGCCACTTTTTGACCTACACTAACATCGGCGGCCTTTGTGGGATTAACAATTTGCAAAGGAACTAGCGTACCAGCCTTTACCGTCACTTCTTTCTGTGCAAATGTAGCTACTGACATCAGGCACAGAACCAAAATCATAAATACTTTTTTCATTTTGTTTTTTGTTATTAAATTACGCCTACTCTATTGAATAAAAGCGATTTTCGGCTTCCTCGCTTGTTTTCTGATTGAGTAGGGAAAAAAGAAAAGGCGTGCAACCATTCGCGACTTGTATATCCGTATCGGTTACCGCCAAGTGACCATTTCCATTAACAAGTGTAGAATAGTTTACGCCTAAGCGCAAACCTTCATTAAACTTGTTCTCATGGAAAATGTGAACACTTGCGTCCACATCACTTGAATATTGGCGGTATTCATACGGTGAGAACAAGAGCCGAAAGCTCTTTATTTTAAAAGTACGGATGGGAAAACGATTTTCATTTCCCTACGGAAGCGCATCGCCTCGCAATGCTGTCCTTCCAAATGTTTTCTGTACTGTCTGGTTCTTACTTCATTTTTTTAATTGGTTATTACTTATTTTCATTATCTCCTAAGAGTTCCTTGATTTTTCCAATCAAAGCCTTGGCTTTCGGAGTATATTCGTCAGTCTAATGACCGCTATCTGCCAAAATCCTTACCTCCTCCATCGTTTCGTCGGCACGTTCAATGCGGTATT
Organism: Prevotella sp.; assembly: GCA_017538195.1. Lineage (GTDB taxonomy): Bacteria > Bacteroidota > Bacteroidia > Bacteroidales > Bacteroidaceae > Prevotella. Next base: position 17,846 of record JAFYJH010000029.1, on the reverse strand, counting down.
GAATCAGTGCCTGACGGCTTTGTTCGTCGAGTGTTTCTTTCATATTCTGACTCCTTCGTTCATTACATTTACATAAAACGGCGTTTTGAACGGACGATTTTCCCATTGCTTGCGAAGCATAATCAACGGACTGATGAGAACGCCAGTCTTCCATTCAATTTCATTGAGAGGACCAGCCATATCCATTTCTCGTTTCAGGTTCAATTTGTCGCCGTCGAGCAGAATGAGCACATCAATATCGCTGTCGGGACGGGCATCACCACGAGCCTCCGAACCATACAGAATGGCGGTTGCCGTCGGATCGGCACGCCGTATGGCCTGACTGATTTGTTGTACTACTTCTGGTCGTCTCATAACTTCTTCGATTCGTTCATTTCGCTTGCAAATTTATAGAATAATTCTGAAAATACAAAGATTTTTTCAAAATAAATCACGGAAACGCAATTTGCTGAAACCCGACGAGGCGGTCAGTTCGTTCACCGATGCCACGAAAATAGACGTAGGCTTGATAGCTGTTTTCGGTTTGGTAGAAACAGCCTTCCGAGGGCACGGGCACGAGCGTTCCATCGGGTTGCATCGCGAGATATTGGTAGGAATAATAGCCCTGTTTCAGCGGTACGACGAGTTCGTATTGGTTGTTCGCGTCGTCGTATTCCATCGCGTAGCGCGGCAGGAATCGGTCGTTGGTCCACGCGCCATTGACATAGACGGGCGCATCGAGACGCGGCGAGCGAAGCCGGAAATGCACGAGCAGGTAGTCGCAAGTGCGGTCGATGTCGTAGTTGTCGCTGTTGCGGATGAGGAAGGCGCCGTTGGCATCCTCGTCGTAAAGGTAGCTGCGACGCGGCTCGTCGGGCCAGATGTAGGTGTGATAGTTGTCGCCGTCCCAGTCGATGGCCTCGATTCCCATCGTCGGATGGCTCACGTCGAGCGTCTCGAACTTGCGATATTCGTTTCCGGCAGGGAAAATCAGGTCGCGATTGTGGCTCCAGCGCAGTCCGTCGGCCATGACGAACTGCGGACGACTGTTCACGACGGCATTGTCCCATCGGTTGTTCTGGGTGACGACGGTGCAGAGTTGCCGCTCGGGGTCGGTGACGTTGAGCGAGCCGTAACTGAGTTGCATTTCCACCTGCTGATTCCGCCCGTTGATGTCGATGTCGGTGTTGGTCGTCACGCTGAGGCTGATGCCTGCCAAGGGCTCGACGACCATGAAACAAGCGGTGAGCATCGGGCGGTCGTTCTCGTTTTCGTCGTAGATCGTCACGCGATAGTTTCCGCTCATCTTGATTCGGCATCGCTCGTTCGGAATTTGCAGCCGATAGTGCGTGTAAAGCACGTTTGTATTGAGCGATTCCTCGAGGTCGTCGAGCGGAAGTCCGTCGGCAAATCCTTCGATGTAGTCGCTGGCGAAAAGGCTCTCCGAGAGCGTCCAGTCGGCCTCGCAATGCTCGATTTTATAAACGTAGCGATGGTATTCATGGGTGAGGTCGTCGAAGTCGATGCAAATGGGCGTGCCGCCGTGCAACTGGATGACAGGCGGCGAGAGCCAGTCGTCGCCGGCAGTCACTTGGAGCGAGGCGATGCGCTCGTTCAGAATCTCGTGACGCTGCGCGAACACCAAAGTCGGAGCCGAAAGCAGCACCGACGCGATGGCGAGGATGACCGATAGGCGTTTCATCTTGATTTATTCTTCGCGAATACCATTTTTAATGATGTCGGTCACGCCGTCGATGATGCGCTCAAGCGCGTCGCCAGTAACGCTGTCGGTGCGCTCGCTCATCTGCTTTTTCACGAGTTGCCCCATCGTTCCGACGAGTTCGCCGCCGATGTTGTTCAGCAAGTCCTCTGTGTCGATGTTTTCAAGCACTTCCTCGAGCGTCTCGGCCTCTCCGACCAGTTCTTTTCCAACGGTGTCGAGGGCTTTGAGACCCGCAAACGGATTGTTTTGCTCGATGTATTTCGCCACATCGTCCTCGTTCAGCGTGAAAATCTTGCCGAAAACGCCGTAGGAAACCGTGTGCGGCTTGCCGTCGAAGGTAATCGTGCCCTTCGAGAAGAAAAGATAACTCTGGTAGTCCAACATTCCGTCGAGCATCGTGTCGAAAACGCGACCGCCGAGGATGTTCTGCACGATTTGCAGCCCTGCGCCGAGCATATCCTGATGGCTGTTGGCAGATTTCTGGATGCCCGAAATCACGTTGTCGGCGATGGCGCGTTTGTGAGCGTCCTTGCCCGGATTCGACACCGCCATGGCGACGAGCACACAGGCCAACAAGCCCAAGAAAGCGATGAAAAGCCGTTTCAGACACGAATCTTTCTTCTTTCCGGGGACTCTCGGCGGAGTCAGCGGAGCCGGTTTCAAGACGGCTTTCAATTCCTCGATTTCACTTGCCGGAGTCCAATCCGTCATGTCTTCCGACCAAACCAATCGGTCGGCTGTGATGCCCATTTCACGCAGTTCTTCAATGCTGAACGGACCCTGATGTTCCTTGTTCTCAACAATAAAATACTTTTTCATCATGTTCAATTTTTTAAGTTTTACTTTTTTTTATTTTTTACTTTTTTACTTTTTTTCGAGCGAGCTCTCAAAGAATTCCTTTTTTACCTTTTTACTTCCTTCTCGTAGATTCTATCAAATTCCCTGCGCAACCTCGACGAATCGGCGATGATGTTCCGCAGTTCGCGAAGATGCTGCTCGTTGGGCGAATTCGGAATCCACAGCGTGATGTAGCCCTGCGCCGAATACTTGTTTTTCAGATGCTCGGCGAAGCGTTCCCAATGTTCCTCGCGACTCTTTTCGGGGTAGTTTTCAAGCCCGAATTGCACGGTTCGCGTCAGCACGACCTCCGGCGCGAGGTCGCGGTCGGCCTCGGCCACGATTTTTCCGTAAATGCTGCGCGGTGCGTGGCTCAGCGAGGCGCGATGATCCTCGACGGCCTCGCGCATAATCGCGATTTGCTGCGGACTAAACCACTTTTGCAGCCGCTGGTCGGCAGCGAGGATTTTTCCGCCCGTCACGTGATGGATGGCACGCGGACCGCTCATCCCAATGTCGTGATACGCCGCCACGACATACGCCATATTGATGTCTGCGCCGACGGTTTTCGCCAATTGCAGACTCTTCTCGATGACACGCTGCACGTGCGGAATCCCGTGGCTGCGCCCGAAATCGTTGTACTGCGGCAGTATCTGCGTTTCAACAAACTGCATCAAGTCAAGGCTTACGTTTTGATTCATTTTTTCGATTTTTCAAGGCGATTTATTCTTCCCTGCCTGCAAATGTAGTCAAAAAATCGAAAAATGACAAATAATTGACACGTTTTTTTGTTTTACGACAACAAAATCACCGAAAATTTTCGATGTTTCTTTATATAATATAATAAGGTGTAGTGTTTAAAAATGTCATTTTTTGTTGATAATCAAGAAGAAAAGGCGGCTTTGTTCATCAAAAACTGCAAACTTTAATCAATTTTTAGAATATTAAAAATTGTAAAAATGAAAATTTTCTTGGAATTTCTTGCTTGTCGTATCATCTTTTTTAGTAATTTTGCATCCGCAATTGAATTTTCAAATTAGAAAACTTGAAAAGAGAATTTCCAAAGACGATTTTCCAAAACGGAAAACTTCTTGAAAAAATTTTTCCGAAAAGTTTTCCAAAACTAAAACAAAATGGAGATAAGAAATTTCACCATCACGAAGCGCGACGGAACGAAAGACCGCTTCTCATTAGACAAAATCATGAACGCCATCATGAAGGCGTTCGAGTCGGTTAACGAACCCATCGACTTGGGTAGTATCTCGAAGATTATCAGCCACTTAGATATGCAAGAGGATATCAAGGTGGAGGACATTCAGAACCAAGTCGAGGAGGCATTGATGCGCGAGGGCTACTATCGGGTTGCCAAGTCGTTTATGCTCTATCGCCAGCAGCACACGGAAGACCGTGAGACGCTGGAGAAATTGAAATTTTTGTCAGACTACGTCGATGCCGCCAACGCCGCAACGGGTTCAAAGTACGACGCAAATGCCAACGTGGAGCATAAAAATATTGCAACTTTGATTGGTGAACTGCCGAAGGCAAGTTTCATCAGACTGAATCGCCGTCTGCTGACCGACCGTATTAAAAAGATGTACGGGAAGCAACTCAGCGACGAATATATCAAAATGCTGACGAACCATTTCATCTACAAAAACGACGAGACTTCGCTGGCCAACTACTGCGCCTCGATTACGATGTATCCGTGGCTCATCGGCGGAACGGCGTCGATTGGCGGCAACTCGACAGCTCCGACCAACCTCAAGTCGTTCTGCGGCGGTTTTGTCAATATGGTTTTCATGGTCAGTTCGATGCTCAGCGGTGCCTGCGCCACGCCCGAATTCTTGATGTATATGAACTATTTCATCGGCAAGGAATTCGGCACCGATTACTATAAGGATCCCGAGCGCGTGGTCGATCTCTCGCTGAAGCAGCGCAGCATCGACAAGGTCATCACCGATCATTTCGAGCAAATCGTCTATTCGCTGAACCAGCCGACTGGCGCACGCAACTATCAGGCCGTGTTCTGGAACGTCGCCTACTACGACAAGTTCTATTTCGAGAGTCTTTTCGGCGAATTTTTCTTCCCCGACGGCTCGAAACCCGATTGGGAAGGCCTTTCGTGGCTGCAAAAACGCTTCATGAAATGGTTTAACAAGGAGCGCACGAAGACCGTGCTGACTTTCCCCGTCGAGACGATGGCTCTGCTCACGAAAGACGGCGACTGCATGGACAAGGAATGGGCCGATTTCACCGCCGAAATGTATTCCGAAGGCCACTCGTTCTTCACCTACATGAGCGACAACGCCGATTCGCTGTCGTCGTGCTGCCGTCTGCGCAACGAAATTCAGGACAACGGCTTCAGCTACACGCTCGGTGCAGGCGGCGTTTCGACGGGTTCGAAGTCGGTTTTGACCATCAATCTGAACCGCTGCATCCAATACGCCGTGAACAACGGAAAGGACTATCGCGAGTATCTGACCGAGGTCATCGACCTCTGCCACAAGGTGCAGTTGGCCTACAACGAAAACCTCAAGGAACTGCAAGCCAACGGGATGCTACCGCTGTTCGACGCAGGCTACATCAACATCGGTCGGCAGTATCTGACCATCGGCATCAACGGAATGGTCGAGGCCGCCGAATTTATGGGCATCGAAATCACCGACAACCCGAAATATCTCGCTTTCGTACAGGAAATTCTGGGCTTGGTCGAGAAGAAAAACAAGGAATATCACACGAAGGACGTGCTGTTCAACTGCGAAATGATTCCGGCGGAAAATGTCGGCGTGAAACACGCGAAATGGGACCGCGAAGACGGCTATTTCGTGCCGCGTGACTGCTACAACTCCTATTTCTACGTAGTCGAGGACGATTCGCTCAACATCATCGACAAGTTCAAGCTCCACGGTGCGCCCTACATCCAGCACCTCACGGGCGGTTCCGCGCTCCACATGAATCTCGAAGAGCATCTTTCCAAGACGCAGTATCGCCAGTTGCTCTGCGTGGCTGCGAAGGAAGGCTGCAACTACTTTACCTTCAACGTGCCGAACACGCTCTGCAACGACTGCGGATGCATCGACAAGCGCTATCTGCACGAGTGCCCGAAGTGCGGATCTAAGAACATCGACTATATGACCCGAATCATTGGGTATCTGAAACGCGTCAGCAACTTCTCCGTGGCTCGTCAGCAGGAGGAACACCGCCGTTTCTATGCCGGAAAAGAAAAACTGGTTCTTGAAAAGGCGTAAACCATGTTGAAATACGTAAACACAGGCGTCGTCTTTCAGGAAATTCCTGACGAGACGACGCTCTCAGTCAATATCTCGCGCTGTCCGTGCCATTGTCCGGGCTGCCACAGTTCCTATTTGGCAGAAGACATCGGCGAAGTGCTCGACGAGGCCGCCATCGACGCTTTCGTCAGCGAGTTCGGTGCCGACATCACCTGCATTTCCCTGATGGGCGGCGACGCCGAACCCGAAACCGTCGATTCGCTGGCGCAGTACATCCGCAAACGGCATCCGCGCTATCGCGTCGCGTGGTACAGCGGTCGCATCCGCATTTCGCCTCGCATCAACCGACAGAATTTCGACTACATCAAAATCGGTCCCTACATCGCCCACCTCGGCTCGCTCACAAACCCGACCACCAATCAGCGGCTCTACAAAGTCGCTTCCGACGGCGAACTGACCGACATCACAGCCCGTTTTTGGAAAAAATAGTGAGAAGTTTTATATTTTTTTAGGTGAATATTCAAGGGAAAAGTTGCATCGTTGTCGATTTTTTTGTAATTTTGCAGAGTAAAACCCTAAAAATCATCATTAAAAAACGAAAAAAATATGAAACAGACCATTCTTGTGACTGGCGGAACCGGCTTCATCGGTTCGCACACGACCGTAGAACTGCAAGAGGCAGGCTACGAAGTAGTTATCGTTGACAATCTCTCGAATTCGAAGATTGAAGTGCTCGACGGCATCGAGAAAATCACGGGCATTCGTCCGGCGTTTGAAAAGGTGGATTTGCGCGACATGGAGGCGACGGAGGCCGTTTTCCAGAAGTATCCGAACATCGAGGGCATCATCCATTTCGCCGCGTCGAAGGCTGTGGGCGAGAGCGTCGAAAAACCGCTGCTCTACTACCGCAACAACCTCGTTTCGCTCATCAATCTGCTCGAACTGATGCCGAAATACGGCGTGAAAGGCATTATTTTCTCGTCGTCGTGTACGGTTTACGGTCAGCCGACGAAGGAAAACCTGCCCGTCACCGAGGAGGCGCCGATTCAGAAGGCGCTGTCGCCCTACGGCAACACGAAGCAAATCAACGAGGAGATCATTGCCGACTACATCCATTCGGGAGCCCCGATTAAATCGGTGGTTTTGCGCTATTTCAACCCGATTGGAGCGCATCCGAGCGCAGAAATCGGCGAACTGCCCATCGGTGTGCCGATGAACTTGATTCCTTTCGTGACGCAGACGGCCATCGGCGTGCGCGAGCAACTGAAAATCTTCGGCAACGACTACAACACGCCCGACGGAACGTGCATCCGCGACTACATCTACGTGGTCGATTTGGCGAAGGCGCACGTGAAAGCAATGACGCGCGTGCTCGACCAAGACGGCGACGCGCTGGAATATTTCAACATCGGCACGGGTCGCGGACTTTCGACGCTCGAAGTGGTCGAGACGTTTGAAAAGGCGACTGGCGTGAAGGTGAATTGGACGTATGCGCCGCGTCGCGAGGGCGACATCGAGAAGGTTTGGGGCAACGTCGATAAGGCGAATCGCGTACTGGGCTGGAAGGCCGACACGCCCGTCGATCAGGTGCTTGCCACGGCGTGGAAATGGCAGAAAAAACTGCGCGAAGATGGTGTTATGTAAAAATTTTTCTGAAAAATGAAGGCAAAATGCTTGGCTGTGGCGGTTCTTCTCGGACTGTGCAGCCTGAATGTCGTTGCGCAAGAGAAAAAATCGTTCACGCTTGAGGACCTGAATTTCGGTGGCACAAACTATCGGAATATGGTTCCGAAGACGCAAAATTATTACTGGCGGGGCAATGAATTGATGCGCCTCGACGGGGAAAAATGCTATCGCGTCGATAAAGAAACGGGTGCGGAAAAGCTCTGGAGCTACAAAGTTTCAGGAATGACGATTGTTTCGGATGTCGTACTTGACACGGCGATGGTGGAACAAATCAATTGGCGCAACTCGTTGGAAAAGCGTCTATTTGTGAAAGACAATAATTTATATATTGTTGAAAATCAAGGAGATACAACCCAACTGACCAGCGACGGCTCACGCGAAATCGTCTATGGACAAAGCGTCCATCGCAACGAGTTCGGCATCGACGGCGGCGTGTTTTGGAGTCCCGACGGACAGCGCGTAGCGTTCTATCGGATGGATCAGTCGAAAGTGGCGGACTATCCGCAGGTGAACATCGCGACGCGGTCGGCGGCCTACGAGCCCGACAAGTATCCGATGGCAGGCGAACAGAGCCACGATGTGACGGTTGGAATCTACGACTTAAATACCAAGAAAACGATTTATCTGGACACGCCTAAAAGCAACGATACCAAGCAGTTATCCGCGTCGTGCGAGTTGGACAATCAGGCTGTTTATTTCACAAATGTGGCGTGGTCGCCCGACAGCAAGACGATTTTTATGTTCGAGTTGAACCGCGACCAAAACGACTGCCGATTGGTCAGTTACGATGCTGAAAAAGGTCGTCGTTTGCAGGAACTCGACCGCGAAACCTCGGCGAAATATGTCGAGCCGTCGAATCCCATCCGATTTTTGCCTTGGGACTCGTCGAAATTCCTGTTCCAGAGCCAGCGCGACGGCTACAACCACCTCTATCTTTATGACCTGAAAAAAGCCGATTCGAAGCAACTGACAAGCGGAAAATGGGTCGTGATGGAACTGATTGGCTTCAACGAGAAGGCGAAATCGGTCATCATCGCGTCGAACGAACTGAGTCCGATTCAGCGCAACCTCTTCGCCGTCGATGTGAAAACGGGTCGGCGCACGTTGCTCGACAACGGTCGCGGCTACCATTCCGCCGAACTTTCCGCTAACGGACAATGGCTGCGCGACAGCTATTCCGAACCCGATGTGCCGCGTGTGATTTGCGTCACCAACACGCAAAAACCGTCGCCAAAAACGCTTTTCACGGCTGAAAATCCGTGGAAAGACTACAATGTGCCCGAATATTCGTGTGGAACGGTGAAAACGGCGGACGGACAGACCGACCTTTATTATCGGATGGTGAAGCCCGTCGATTTCGACCCGACGAAGAAATATCCGGCGGTCGTCTATGTCTATGGCGGCCCGCACGCGCACAACGTCGATGCGCGTTGGCACTACGGTTCGCGCAGTTGGGAAACCTATATGGCGCAAAAGGGTTATCTGCTCTTCATTCTCGACAATCGCGGCTCGGAAAATCGCGGTCGCGACTTCGAGCAAGCCACGTTCCGACGGCTCGGTCAGGTGGAGTGCGAGGATCAGATGCAGGGCGTAAAATTCTTGCAGTCGCTGCCCTTCGTCGATGCCGACAAAATCGGCGTTCACGGCTGGTCTTACGGCGGTTTTATGACCATCACGATGATGACGCGCCACCCCGAAATTTTCAAGGTGGGCGTGGCTGGCGGCCCTGTCATCGACTGGAAATGGTACGAGGTGATGTACGGCGAGCGCTATATGGACACGCCGCAGCAGAATCCCGAAGGCTACAAGGAGGCGTCGCTCATCGAGCAGGCCAAGAATCTGAAGGGAAAACTGCAAATCATCACGGGCTACAACGACGACACGGTTGTTCCGCAGCATTGCCTGTCGTTCATCTACGAGTGCAACAAAGTGGGTACGCAGCCCGATTTCTACGTCTATCCGGGCGAGGGTCACAATATGCGCGGACATCAGTCGGTGCATTTGCACGAGCGGATTACGCAGTATTTTGAGGACTACTTGAAGTGTGGAGTGTGGAGTGTGAAGTGTGGAGTGAGAAGTGAAAAATAGTCAAATCGTAAAATAGTCAAATCGTAAAATAATTATGGGAATTCGTCACGTAATGATGCCGTTTTTTCCTGAAAATGAACGGGAAAAGACCGCGTTCTATCCGATGGTAGAACTGAAAAAGAGTTTGAGAATCCTGCTGCTCGGCAGCGGCGGTCGCGAACACGCTCTGGCGTGGAAAATCGCGCAGAGTCCGAAGTGCGAGAAGCTGTTTATTGCGCCCGGAAACGCTGGAACGCGAAGCGTCGGCGAGAATGTCGCAATCGGCGTGAACGACTTTGAGAGTTTGAAGGTTTTTGCCGCCGACAATGGCGTTGATATGGTCGTTGTCGGGCCCGAAGATCCGCTCGTAAACGGCATTTACGACGATTTCCGAACCGACAAGCGCACGTGCCACATTCCCGTCATCGGACCGTCGAAAATGGGTGCGCAACTCGAAGGCTCGAAGGATTTCGCCAAAGCGTTTATGCAGCGTCACGGCATTCCGACGGCTCGCTACCAAACCTTCGACGCGGCGCATCTCGCCGATGGAATCGCGTTTTTGGAAACGCTGCAAGCGCCCTACGTGCTGAAAGCCGACGGACTTTGTGTCGGAAAGGGCGTGCTCATCGTTCCGACGCTTGATGAGGCGAAAAAAATGCTAATGGAAATGTTAGGAAAAGCCCCCCTGTCGTCCCTCGAGGGGGACACGAAAGCCTTGACTGGGGCTCCGAAATTTGGCGATGCTTCGGCTCGCGTGGTCATCGAGGAATTTCTGTCGGGCATCGAATGTTCTGTTTTCGTGCTGACCGACGGCGAACATTATAAAATTCTGCCCGAAGCGAAGGACTACAAGCGCATCGGCGAGGGCGATACGGGCTTGAACACAGGCGGTATGGGCAGCGTTTCGCCCGTTCCGTTTGCCACGAAGGAATGGATGGAGAAGGTCGAAAACCGCATCATCCGACCGACCGTCGAGGGGCTTCGCGCCGAGGGAATCGACTACAAAGGCTTTATTTTCTTCGGCTTGATCAATGTCAATGGCGACCCGATGGTGATTGAATACAACTGTCGGATGGGCGACCCCGAAACCGAAACCGTGATGTTGCGCCTGAAAAGCGACATCATAGACCTGTTTTTGGGTGTCGCAGCAGGCAATCTCGACCAGAAAACCGTCGAGTTCGACGAGCGGGCGGCAGTTTGCGTGATGCTCGTCAGCGGTGGCTATCCCGAAGCATATCAAAAAGGTTATCCGATTAGTTTTCCGCCGACAAATTCTTCCCCCCAGTCGGGGGGAGCGAGGGGGGCTTCCATCATTTTCCACGCTGGAACGGCTTTGAAAAACGGAGAAGTGGTTACAAATGGCGGTCGCGTCATCGCCGTATCTTCCTATGGTAGCGACAAGGCCGAAGCACTCGCGAAATCGTTTGAAGTGGCGCAGAAAATCGAGTTCACCGACCGATATTTTCGCCGCGATATTGGGAAAGACCTTTGATAATTGACAGTTGATAATTGATAATTGATAATTGACAATTGACAAACAAAACAATCGTCTGAACTCCTGTAACTCCTGTAACTCCTGAACTCCTATATAAAAAATGCTCAAACGAAGACTACAAAACAGAATTGCCGAGAGCCGCTGGGCACTCCCACTGACCGCCCTCTACGGCATCGCCATCGTTGTCGCTCTCGGCGCGGTCAGCCAGAAAATGTGGGCACAAACCACGCTGCTCGCCCTTTCCACGCTGCTGATGGTCGAACTCAACAACGCCAACGCGCTCATCCGCATCTACAGCCGTATGGTGTCGTGTTCCTACCTCGTGCTGATGCTGATGGCGACATTCCTTTTCCCTTCCATCGAGGGCGGAATCGTCGGTTTGGCAGTCATCACTTTCTACGTGTTTTTCCTGCAAGCCTATCAGGACAAAATGGCCGTCGGCCCTGTTTACACGGCATTTCTCGCCATCGGCATCGCCAGTCTGTTTTTCGTGCAGATTTTCTTCTTCGTTCCACTTTTCTGGCTGTTGATGACCGTCCGTTTGCAGGCGTTCAGCCTCCGCACGTTCTGCGCGTCGCTCCTCGGACTGATTACGCCTTATTGGTTCCTCATCGGTTATTTCATCTACAAAGCCGACTACGAAACGCCGCTACGCCATTTCACCGAACTCGCCAGATTCGCGCAACCTGCCACGATTGACATTCCGCAAAACATCCACCTACTCGCCACTTTCGCATTTATCGTTGTGCTAACGTTCACGGGAATCATCCATTTCCTGCGGCAGCGAAGCAAGGACAAACTGCGCACGCAAATGATTTACGAACTCTTCCTCGCCGTCGCGTTTTTCACCATCGTTTTCCTCGTCCTGCAACCGCAACACAACGATTTCCTCCTGCGCATCCTCATCATCCACACCGCCGTATTCATCGGCCATTTCATCGCGCTAACCCAGACCAAAATCACGAACATCGCCTTCATCGCCATCCTTGTTCTGACGCTCGCACTCACAGCGGCAAATTTAGTTCATAGTTTATAGTTCATAGTTCACAGTTAAAAATTAAAAGTTAAAAGTTAAAAAGTTCATAGTGATGGATTTTCTCATCGATTTTCTGGCAGGCTACGGCTATTGGGGAATGTTTGTCGCGGCATTTTTCGCCGGCAGTTTCTTCCCGTTTAGCAGCGAGGCCGTGATGCTCGCACTGTTGGCTGCCGGACTCGACCCGTGGCCGCTCGTCGTCTATGCCACCGTCGGAAACGTCTTGGGCGGTGCTTTCAACTACTGCGTCGGACGGATGGGACGACTCGACTGGATTGAGAAATACCTGCACGTCAGTGAGCGGAGCCTGCGCCGTGCCGAACGGTTTATGGCCGGACGCGGTGCCCTGATGGGCTTTTTCGCCTTTCTGCCCGTGCTCGGCAGTGCCATCACCATCGCCCTCGGCCTGATGCGAGCCAACATTCCCCTTTCCTTCCTCAGCATCACCGTCGGAAAATTCCTCCGCTACGTGCTGCTCGCGTATAGCGTCGTCGCGTTGTTTTAGGATAAAAAAAATGAAAGCGTTACAAAATCGTAACGCTTTCGTTTTTGATGGTATTTTCAACTCGTTTTATTTCGGAAAATTACTCCTCCAACACCGAGAATTCCGCGCCTGTGGCGTAGTCGCGACCGTCTTGCGAGGAGAGGGCGGTGAAGCGGAGGTAGCGGGCTTTTTGCGGCTTGTCGAAGAGGACGCGCTTTTCCTTGTTGCCTTTATCAAACTGGCCTTCGCAAATGGGTTCGCTCCACGTTTTTCCGTCGTTGGAAATCTGCACGCGATAGTTCTTGATATGGCCGTTGCTCGAATCCTGACGGGGCAGATAGACAAAGCCTTTCAGCATTTTCTCCGTGCCGCAGTCGAAGTCGATCCAGTGGGGGAAATTCGCCATCGTGACGCTCCACATCGTGTGCCAATAGGTGTCGGGATTGCCATCGACGAGGTGTTCGGCATCGCCCTCGCCGCTCTCAACGCTGCTGGCGAAAGTCACCGTGACGGGAATGTTGTCGATTTTGTCGAAATGCTGCACGAAAACGGGACCGTCCAAGTTGCCGTTCTTGTCGATTTTCGTCGCAGCCACGACCGTGCCGCCTTCGCGAAGGTTGAACGGACCGACATAGCGCAACGGCTTTATCTTGTGAATCTGCTCCAAAGTGGCGTTTTGGGGGATGATTCTGTAGTAAACTTCCCGATAACTGTTCGACGGAACGGCACCCTTCTGCGAAATGATGCGGGCGAGACCGTCGTTGCTGCGGATGATTTGCAGCGGTTTCATTCCGTTGAATTTGGGGTGGTAAATGTTGGGTGTTGGGTGTTGGGAACTGAGCGGACGAATCATAAATCCGAAGAGGTGCGACGCGGCTTTCACACGGTCGGGTTCGAGCGGACCGCCCTGTCCGCAAGAGGCACCGCCGAGTCCCGTAATCGCCATGTCGAGATGCAGCCAGTTGCCCGACGAGGCAGGCAGTTCGTGCGGATGGTTCGCCATCGCGAGTTCCTGCGCCGACCACGGCAACACGCTGACCGACATCGGCTCACGACCGATGAACAAAGCACCTGCGCCATTCGCGTCGGTGAGCGAACACCAGCGCGTGTCCTGATGGTTGGCCATATCCTGCGGCTTCGGGAAATTCTCGAATTCGTCGGCCACTTTCTTGCCGTAAATGCCGATGTATTGCGACGATTTTCGGTCGGGATAGTTGTCGATGGGGCCGCGTCCGTAGTAGCGGAAATTGTCCATCGTCGAGGGCGTTTTCATCACATAGCCGAGTCGCGGAAGCACGAGTTGCGGATTGTTCGACGTGATGGCGACATTCGCCTCGATGCTGCCGTCGGGATAGACGGTGTAGATGATGTTTTGCGTGAACTTGAAATCGTCCTTGCCGAAAGGCTTGTCGGTTTGTTCCACGAGGCGTTTCCAGTTGCGGTCGGCACCTTCGAGATTCGCTCCGCAAGGTGCTTGCGACTCGATTTCAAAGCCAATCGACATACTGCCGTCGGCGTGTCGTTCCCCCACAATGCAACCTTTCATATCGCTGGTATTCCTGTGCTTGAGGTTGTGCAGTCCGTTGGCATACCAATTCTGATAGACCCATTTGTCGTTGTTCACCCACGCACGGAAGGCATCGAGGCGCGGGCCGCAACCGTCTTCAAACACTTTCCGACCGCCGTAGCTGAGGCTGTAGATGCTGCCGTCTTCGCGGTCGAAAACAACTTCAAAACCGTCGCCGCTCAGTCGGATTTTCGTGTCGGGCCAATCTTCCTCGATAGTTTTTGCAGTCGTTTTCGCGATGGCCTCGGTCTTGTGCCTTGCAGCCTTCAACACCAACTGCTCATCGGCCTGAACATAGCCAGCCTTCGCCCACGGCATATCGCGCTTCAGACGGAACTCGAAATTGACGAAATATTCGCGTCCGTCGCTCGTGTCGAAGTTCTTGAGTTCGGGCGTTTCCACGTATTTGAGGCTTCGCGGCGCCACGCTGTCGAATTCGATGCGACCTTCCTTCACCACCTCGCCGTCGGCCAGCACTTTGTAGTATAAATCGTAGTTGCTGAGGTCGTCGGCGTGGTAGTTTTTATTGATGATGTTGATACCTTCGTGGCACTCGCAATCCCAATCGACCTTGACGTACTGATAGACTTTCTTCACGTCGAAATACTGCGGCTTAGGTTCGAGGTTGGCGAAAATGATGCCGTTCATCACAAACTGGCCGTCGTTGGGCGTATCGCCGAAGTCGCCGCCGTAAGCGAGGTATTTCCTGAACTCCTGAACTCCTGAACTCCTTGACTCCTGATAATTATATAGGCTCTGGTCAATCCAATCCCAAATCGCTCCGCCGCAGATGAAATTCGACGACTCGATGGCGTCCCAATAGTCCTTCAGATTGCCGACGGCGTTGCCCATCGAATGGGCATATTCCGAGATGTGGAACGGGAATTTCTCGCCCGTCGTACCCTTGGCGCGTTCTCGCACTTTACTCACTGCCGGATATTGGTCAGAACCCATATCCACGATGTCGTTGTTGCGCTCGTATTGCACGGGGCGCGTCGGGTCGAAGGCTTTCACGGCGTTGTACGAAGCCACGAAATTGTCGCCCGGACCAGCCTCGTTGCCGGGACTCCAGATGACAATCGACGGGTCATTGACGCGCGCGTGCGCCAGTTCCATCATTCGGGCGACGTGCGCCGCACGCCATTCGACGGGATGCGACAGCGATTCCTTGCCGTAGTAGTATTCGTGGCTCTCAACATTGGCCTCGGCTTCGAGATAGATGCCGAATTTGTTGCAAAGATAGTAGAAATACGGGTCGCAAGAATAGTGCGACGTGCGCACGTGGTTGATGTTCGCCCGCTTCATCATCATCACCTCTTCGAGCATCTGCTTGCGCGTGACGACGTGGCCACTTTCGGGATTCGTCTCGTGGCGGTTCACGCCCTTCAACTTCACGGGTTTGCTGTTCACGTAGAAATAGCGTCCGGCCAGTCCGAACTCGTCGTTTTCGGCCTTCGTGTCGCGAATTTCCACCGTTCGGAAGCCGATTTGCGTCGAAATGGCCTCCGTCGTGCGACCTTTCGCGTCCTTCAACTCCGCCACCAGCACGTAAATGTTCGGTTCTTCGGCACTCCACGGCTTCACTTTCGTCGTGAGCAGGTCGATTTTCGCCGTCGGAGGCACAATCAGGCGGTTTTCGTCGGAATAAAGGTCGTTTTCGTAAAGGCTATAGACGACTTTGTATTCCTTCGGAAATTTGTTGTGATTTTTGATCGAACCTTCGATGCTCAGAAATCCCTGTTTTCCGCCCCAGTCGGCTCTGACGCGCAGGTCTTGGAAGCGGACTTTCGGCGTGGCATAGACGCTGACCGAGCGGAAAATGCCCGGCAGTCGGAACATATCCTGCGCCTCGAGGAAAGAGCCGTCGGAATTGCGATAGACCTCGACCGAAATCGAGTTTTCGCCCACTTTCGCATACTTCGTGATGTCGAATCGGGCTGCGTCGCGCGAATTTTTCGAGAAACCGACGTATTTTCCGTTCACCCAGAGGTAGAAAAACGAATCCACGCCGTCGAATTCGACGAAAATCTCCTGATTTTTCCAATCCTTCGGCACGGTGAACGTGCGGCGATACGAGCCCACTTCGTTGCGATATTCGTAGGTCGTCCAGTTCGTCGGCGGCGTACGCATCACGCCCTCGCGCCAGTCATCGACCTTGCGCTCGTGGTAGAAAATCACAGGCTGATTCACGTAGATGGGAACGCCGTATTTGCCCTGCCAACGGCCTTTCTCCTCGTTCCACGAGCCTTTCTGAAGCCCCACGAGGTTCCAGTTCGACGGCACGGGAATGTCGTCCCACGCCGAACAGTCGAAGTCCTTTTTGTAGAAATCTTTGGGTCGCTCGTCGGGCGTTTTCGCGAAGTGGAACTTCCACGTTCCGTCGAGGCTCATTCGCCGCGAACTGTACTCAGGCAGCACCTTTCGGGCTTCCTCGGCATTGGCAAACGAGACGAACCACGCGCGTGGCTGCAATTTGTTGTAGCCCAATCGCTCTGGCGACTGCCATTCCGTGCCGTCGGGCGCGTCGGCATCGCCGTATTCAAAACCTTCGAGCCGCGTCTGCACAGGCGTTTGCGTCACTGGTTTCCAGTTGGGCGCGGTGTTGGCGAAAGCCTGAAAACCGCAAAATGTCAGAACCACCAGCGTGGTGGTGAGGAAAAACCGTTTTTTCATTTTGTCAGGGTCGTTTTTGTGATTTTTGATGAATTTTAGTCGAGTTTCAGGCTCTTTTTGATGGCTTCCACCTTCGTCTTGGCATCGGCAATGCAACGCTCGTAGTCGGCGGCACTGCGCATCGACGGGTCTTTCACCTCCAAGTAGAACTTGATTTTCGGCTCGGTGCCGCTCGGACGCACGCTGACTTTCGTGCCATCGGTGCAGAACCATTGCAACACATTCGACGTGTCGGGCATATCGAGTTTCTCGACGCTTCCGTCGGCCTTGCGCATTTCGAGTTTCTGGAAATCTTTCCACAGGCACACTTCCGAACCGCCCAAATCCTTCGGCGGATTGTTGCGGAAATTCTCCATCATCTGGCGGATTTCGTCGGCGCCGGTCTTGCCCGGACGCACCACGTTGATGGTGTGCTCAAACGAGAAACCGTACTCGGTGTAAATGTCCATCAGTAGGTCGTAGAGCGTTTTTCCGTTGTCCTTCGCCCACGCTGCAATCTCGCAAATCAGGCAAATCGAGGCTGGTGAATCCTTGTCGCGAACCTTGTCGAACGGCAGGAAGCCAAACGATTCCTCGCCGCCGCCGATGTATTTTTTCACGCCCTCGCTCACGCGAATTTCATTGGCAATCCACTTGAATCCCGTGTAGCAGTCGCGATATTCCACGCCGTTTTTCTTCGCAATTTCGGCGATGAGTTCGGTCGTCACGATGGTTTTCACGATAAATTCGTTGCCCTTCAACTGGCCGAGTTTCTTCTTGTTGGCGATGATGTACCACGAGAACATCATACAGGTCTGGTTGCCGTTCAGAATCTCCCACTCGCCCTTTGCGTTGCGGCAGACGATGGCCAGACGGTCGGCGTCGGGGTCGCTCGCAATCACCAAGTCGGCGTTCAGGCGCGTTCCGAGGTTCATTCCCATCGTCATCGCCTCGGCATTTTCGGGATTCGGGCTGACGACGGTCGGGAAATTGCCGTCAATCGTCATTTGCTCAGGCACCACGTGGATGTTCTGGAAACCCCACGAGCGCAGGGCTTCGGGAACGATGACGCGACCGCATCCATGCAGCG
>JAFYJH010000028.1 GCA_017538195.1 Prevotella sp. | reverse complement strand
TGCAGCTTCACTCCATCCACCGAATACCGATTGTCAATCGTTGGTTGCGAATTGTCAATTCCATCGACTCCCGTTGTGTTATCCTTCACGAACTCAGCACGCAAGACAACATCGCCATCGATGATTTCTGCCGGAATCGTCAGTTTGTTGTTGCTGAAGTCGGCGGCTTCGTAACTTGTCGTCAGGTACTGCGGAACGCCGTGAATCTCCTGCGGGTCAGCAGTCAGGTTGCCGTGCGTCACGTGGAGAGCCTCAATGCGGTAGCCCTTGGCAGGCGCAGCCTCCACGGACAAAGCCGTATGGAAGTCCTTCGAGCCTGACAGCGCAACGCCGCCGGAACCTGTCAGCGAGCCGTTCTCGGAAGATTCCACCTGAACGTTCACCTTCGTGCCGCTGAAAACGCGCAGTCGGGCGTCTGCAAAGCCTCCACCGTTATCGGTGATGGCGTTACTGGAGGTAGTATTGCCCGCAGGATCGATTTCGTTCCAATCGACTTTAAAACGAACACGATAGAACCCGTCGGCTAACTGCGGCATCGTGAAAACAGGCGGATTGAGCACGTTGCGATCCGGGCCTGTAAGGTTGGCACCGTCGCTGTTGTAGCCTGACTGACCGTTGGTGTTGTCGCCACTCCAAAAAGAGAATGTCATCACATCGCTGTTGCTGCCGATGACACCATTGGAAACATCGCCGACATCAAAATTGCCATCTTGCTCCTTGTCGATATAGACATATCCGTGCATCCATGAGCCCGTGAAATTGAAAGTCGTGGCCATTTGGTCGCCCGGCTTGGCAAAGAACGTCTGCGTCATATCCTCATGATAGAGCAGTTTGTCCGATGGCAGCGTATAAGTCGTGCCGTTCATCGTCACGCCGTTCAGACAGCGGTCGGTGCGCGTAATCGTGGTCGTTTCCTTGTCGTAGTTGATGAAATAGTCTTCCTGTGCAGGGTCGTCCTTATCCGTCACGGTGATTTGAAAACTTGCGCTCGCTCCCGCATGGCTCACGGCATCGGTCGTGGCGGTGCGGAAGGTGGTAAGGTTTCCCGAAAAAGAGCCTGCCTCGCTGCCTGCCGTAATCGGCAGGCGAAGCAGTTCGCCATTGCCGATGATAACCTTGTCCATGTTATAGAGGACGAAAAGGCGACTGCCATTCGACAAAGGGCGAATCGCCAATTCGTGGCCGCTTGCAGCCGAACTTTTTTCAACCGCCGACTCGTCCAAAACAAAGCCATCGGGCAGTTGCAAATTGAACTGCAAGGCAGTAACATCACTAAGGCCGCTGACACCGACCGACAAAGTCGCCTGCGCCCCGACCTCCATTTCTATCGGCTCGACGCTAATCGTCTGCCCCGTCGCACTGCCGACTATCGCCGCCAATGCGATGATCATTGTTGTTAATCGCTGTTTCATATCGTTCTAAAATTAGTTTAACAATAAATTCCTCGCCAATCTTTGCGATTACGCAAGCCTCGCAAAATCTTGGCGAATTCATCCCAAATCCGCACTACACCAATCAATGTCAAGTGCTATTAGAGATTTTCCACCATCAAATCTATATTCGTCATTTCCATCTACATTATCAGCATGTGTCCAAACACCAGTAATTGGAACTGTAGCGTAATTCGGAATATTATTAAAATTTACATTTTCAACTTTTGCTGCGTATGCCATATATATTATTAAATTATTTATTTTTATTTTGAGAATTCATATTTAAGCTTTTTAGTTGCTTGTTTTTGTTCAAATATAGTATATTCCTGACCATCAATTGTTTCAGTAGTAACCCTATATCCAGTAGTTACATCTATTCCACCACTTAAAACCTTTGTAAATGCTGAACCATTGATAACGGGAATACAAACATACCAAGTAGATTGATTTTCTACAACACATTGTCCAACTATCATACTTGATACACTTTCATCCATCACATGCCAACCAATTTCATTTGGTGCAGTCTTAACATCTGATTTGTCAATATGTGTCGGTTTCGTATTCCCGACGTACCAGTAATACTTCCCGTCGTCCGTACCTCCGCCGTTTTGCATGATGTCGATCACTGCTACGATGTCAGCCACATCGACCACTCCGTCGTCGTTCACGTCGCCCTTTACGGGATTGCCACTCTGCGCCAATGCGCTTGCGCCACTCAGCAGCACCGCTGCCAGTAGCATGAAAATTTTCTTTGTCATAGTTGTTTTGTTTTAATGGTTTAAGTTGTTATTCTTTTGATTTCCAATATTCTCGGTTTACGATTGGGGTAATTCAAATAGGGATTCAATTGCTTTATCAATTCTTTTTCCACAGCCCGGATGTCACTTTTGCAATTCGTATCTTTTGAGTCAAAAATAACCAGTTTAAGCCGCAGGTCAAGCATAACAGGGAAAGCTTTGTCAATAAATTTCTTTCTTTGAGCGGGACTGACAATTTTGTCATCAAAGAAATCTTTTTGGCGTTTCTGTCTGGATAGTACCCATGCAATATTTCTTAACACCTGATTCTGATCATCGTTATGACGGGGAGCAAGATGCACTCCGATGCGACCAGAAAAACAAACACTTTCGTTTTTTCCTATATACCAGTAGCCGTCGGGCTTGTGTGTGCCATTTTCAAACATACAATGGTTTTCGCCTTCTTGAAACAGGTAAATGCCAGTACATTCATCGGGAGGAAACTGAAGGTCTCCTAATGTAATGTCTTTTACAGGCACACCCGGCAATTTGTTAATGGCGTCGATGAGATTTGTGTAGTTGGCATCCTTCCAATTTGGAATGGAACTCACTTTAATGGATAAATTCTTATTCATACTTTTTCGATTTTGAGGGTTAATAATGTTAGTTTCGTAGTCCAAAGGTTTGAGGAATAGACAGAAAAAGAAAACGTGGACTAATTACTTTCGTCTACGCTTATCGAGGCATCGCCAAACGCCATAGTTACTTTTAACGAGTAAGAGCCCACGCCACTGGCGTGAGCATTAACTTTTACTCTCGTAACTTAACTTGATTTGGCGAATTTCGATAAGCAAGAATACAAAGCTAACGCTTCAGTTTCTATATTGTCTTAGTTCGTTTTATGTCATAGGCAACTTTGTTTAATTGATAATTGATAGTTGATAATTGATAATTATGATTTATAAATTAAAAATTGGCACTAAACGAGACCGTTTTTCTTCATCAATTGCCGCAGTTCTTTGTCGGTGATGTTGATTTGGTCTGACTTGTCGTAAATGGTGACGAGCGTGATGTTCGCCCCGTCTGTTTCGAGTAGAATGGCGTGGGTGATGACCCTTGCCCCTCCGCTCTTGCCTTTGCTTTTCGAGGCAATCGGGAAACGCACTTTGCGCAGATGCTGCCCGAGTGCCGTGCCCATCAAGGGATTTCCGCGCAATTCGTTGAGGAAATTGCGGTAGTCGTCCTTCATCGACGGATAGCGTTTCGCCAAGCGTTTCAGTTCGCGGGCGAAGTCGGGCGTGGCGGTGATGTTACAGTTCATTGAGCAAATCCTCCGCCTTGATGCCTTCGAGCGTTCCGTCCTTCATCTGGCGAAGCTGTCCGAAAGCGTGATCAACTTTGGCAAGGGTTCGTTCCTTGGCCGTCGCAGGCTTGCGCACCACGTTGGTTTCGGAATATGCCCATCCCATTTTTCCCACCATCTTTTTGAAGAATCTCACTTCGTGGTTGGGGATGTTGAGTGTAATTGCAGTCATCGTTGTTCCTTTCTTTTTAAATTTGATTGCAAAATTACAAAATCTTTTCCAAACTCCAACATTTTTCGGCAAAATTTCAACAAAAACGCTTTTTTGATGGTTTTCTTTGTCAATTCAGAATTATTTGCTAAATTTGCAGCCAGAAATCAATAATAAAGGTATTATATGAAGAAAATTTTTATGACAATGTTCTGCCTGCTGGCTTCGATGACGGCAATGGCAGACGTGGTGTTCCCGAAGGTGAGCACGGACTCGGAGGAGTATTGGTATTTCATTCAGATGCAACGCGGTGGGGCTGTCTTGGCCTCGCAGGGCGAAGGCGCAAACCTAAAGACCGCGACGGCATCGAAAACTGCGAAACAGACGCAGTTGTGGAAGGTGACGAAGGACGGCACGCGTTACAAACTGACCTCAAAGGGCGGACAGGTGTTGTTCTACAACGGTGACCGCTTCAAAACGGCGGCATCGCCATCGGCGGGCTATCAGGCTTTCCAAATCGTGAAGACGACGAACAGCGAGTTCGAGGGCTACGAAATCTATGTCGATCAACTCGGGGCGGCTCGTGCCTATCTGAACCAGTGGGGCGGCTACGGAGTCGGAAAGGAACTGGGTTGCTGGGACAAGGGCGACCCGAACAATCCGCTGAAATTCGTTGCTGAGGACGAGATGGGATTCCCCGACGAGAAGCCTGCCGCCGTTACGGAGGTGAGCATTTCGGCGGCATCGGGATGGAAGCCTGCGAACAAGCACACGCTGTGGTACACGAAGCCCGGAACGGATTGGATGACCTCGTCGCTGCCCATCGGCAACGGTCAGTTTGGCGCGACGATTCTCGGCGGTGTGAAGCGCGACGACATTCAGTTCAACGACAAAACGCTGTGGCGAGGCCACGTGAACGGCATCGTGGGCAATGGTTCCTATGGTTCGTATCTGAATTTCGGACACCTTTATATCACAACGACCGACGCAGCCGCATCGACCGCCTATCGCCGTTGGCTCGACCTCGACGAAGCGAAGGCTGGAGTTGCCTATACATCGAAAGGCGTCGATTACGAGCGCGAGTACATCGCGTCCTATCCCGACGATGTCGTGGCCGTGCGCTACAAGGCTTCGCAGAGCGGAAAAATCAACACTTCGCTGATTCTTTACAATGCCAATGGCGTTACGCCGTCGTATTCGATGGATGGCACGACGGGCATCGGAACATTCAGCGGAACGGTGGAGAGAACTGGCACGTCGAAACCCGAAAGTTATTATTGTCAGATTCGCGTCGTGACGACTGGCGGAAGCGTTTCGGCTTCCTCGACGGGCATCACCGTTTCGGGTGCCGACGAAATGACGGTTTTCCTGCGTGGAATGACGAATTTCGACCCGAGCAACGACGAATATATCTACGATGCGACGCTGTTGCCCGCGAATGTGCAGAATTGTGTTCGGGCTGCTGCTGCAAAGGGATACGAGGCCGTTGCCGAGGCTCACAATGCCGATTACAAGTCGCTCTACGACCGCTGCCAACTGACGCTCACGACCGCTTCCAACACGAAGACGACGCCGACTCTCATCAGTAATTATGCAAGTTCTCCGTCGAGCAACCTGTTGCTTCCGGAAATATATTTCGCCTACGGTCGCTACCTGCTGATTGCGAGCAGCCGAGGCGTGACGCTGCCGTCGAATTTGCAGGGAATTTGGAACAACCTCACGACTGGAGTGCCTTGGAACAGCGACATTCACTCGAATATCAACGTGCAGATGAACTACTGGCCTGCCGAGGTGACGAATCTGAGCGAACTCCATCGCGCCTTTACTGACTACATCCACCGCGAGGCTTGCGAGCGTCCGCAATGGCGCAAAAATGCAAAGAACATCGCCGGACAGACGAAGGGTTGGACGCTGACGACCGAGAACAACATCTACGGCGCAGGCTCGAACTGGATGCAAAATTATACGGTGGCGAATGCGTGGTATTGTATGCATCTCTGGCAGCATTATCGCTATACGCTCGACACGAAATTCCTGCTCGAAAAGGCGTGGCCGGCGATGAAAACCTGCTGCGAATATTGGATGGAGCGGCTCGTTCCGGCCTCCGACGGCACTTACGAATGTCCGAATGAATATTCGCCAGAGCATGGTCCCGGCTCCGAAAACGCCACGGCCCACTCGCAGCAACTCGTTTGGGATTTGTTCAACAGCACCTTGTTGGCTTGGGACGAACTCGTCGCCAGCAACATCGACGGACTGCCCTCGAATGTCAATTCTTTCTTGAACAATCTGAAAAACAAGTTCGCGAAACTCGACAAAGGCACGGCGACCGAAGTCGTGGACGGCAAAACGCTTCTGCGCGAGTGGAAATACACTTCGCAGGCGAATCAAGCCTACAAAACTCACCGCCACATGTCGCACCTGATGGGTGTTTATCCCGGAAATCAGATTGCCGAGGACATCGACCCCGTGATTTACGCGGCTGCCAAACAGTCGATTTTGGAGCGTGGCACCGGCAGTACGGGTTGGTCGATGGGTTGGAAAATCAATCTGAATGCCCGAATCGGCAACGCCAAAGACTGTCATACCATCATCACCAACGCCCTGAAACTGACTTCTGGCGGCGGTGGTATCTATGAGAACCTTTGGGATGCGCATCCGCCATTCCAAATCGACGGAAACTTCGGTGCTTGTGCAGGTATGGCGGAAATTCTGCTGCAAAGTCAAACGGGTAAGTTGGTGATTCTTCCGGCGTTGCCTTCGGTCTGGAGAAACGGCGAGGTGAAAGGACTTCGTGCCGTCAATAATTTCGGTGTGGATATTACGTGGAAAAGCGGTAAGGCCGAGAGTTTCAAAATCGTGTCGGACGGCGGTCGGAAGGCCATTGTGAAGTATAAGAACATCGCCAAGGATTTCTTCATAACCGACGAAAACAATCAGGAGGTTGATTTTGAGGTGATTTCCGACGATGAAATTAGTTTCGCGACGACGGAGGGCGCGTCGTATTCCTTTCGCTACGACCCAAATCACGTATTGACGAATTGCGACGAAATAGTCGATGACCTCGTGAAATCGGGGATGGACACTCGAATCTTCGACTTGCAAGGTCGCCCGACGACAGCCCACCAGAAAGGCGTTTACATCACCGACGGACGGAAATACGTGGTGAAATGACGGTTTCGCCGTTTGAAAGTTAAAAAGCATTGGCTCGATTCGGTCAATGCTTTTTTTGTGCTTTATTGTCGGCAGATTTTCTTGTACGGACAGTTTTTGCAGCGGTCGAGGTCGTCGGTGGGACGGAAGGGCTGCTCTGGGTCGTAGATTTCTTCGAGCAGGCGTTGTAGATGCTCGTTGAATTCGCGCTTGTGTGTGCGGATGTCGGTGACGGGCGAGCCGCCGATGACGAGCGTGGGGTCGTAGTTGTCGCCGGCTGTGTGTTGGATGAAAATGAGGGCGGGGCTGATAGGTGTTGGGTGTTGATCGTTGGGTGTTGAATCGTTGTAGATCGTGGCGTAGAGCAGGGTTTGGAGGTAATAGTCGGAGTGTTTTTTCGTGATGTTGGCAGGGTCGAAAATTTCCTCCATCGAGGCAATCGGCTTGGCGGTTTTTCCGCCGGTTTTGTAGTCGATGACGCGAATAATTGGAGCCTCACCCCCAACCCCTCTCCCCTCGGAGAGGGGGGAATTCGGGTCTTGTGTGTTGCTGATGCTGTCGAGGCGGTCGATGATGCCTTTGATGGTGATTTTCTGGCCGTGTACGGTGAAGTCTTGCGTGATTTTCTTTTCGACATCAATAATCGTGAAGGGAGCGAGTTCATGGTCGATTTCCAAGAGTTTCCTCAGATAGTCGATGATGACTTGCCGATTGATGATTTGCAAACCGTTTAATGTCAGTTGGGTGTTGGGTGTTGGGTGTTGAGTGTTGAGATTTGGGTGTTGAATCTTTTGAAATTCCTCTTCAAATGCTTGATTGACAATGCTTTCAATCAGGTGCGGGTCGTCGAGATAGTGCTTGATGTCGGATTTTTGCAGCAGTCGGCCTGTTCCGATTTGCTTGTAAATAGTCTCGGCGGAACGATGGAAAATATTGCCGAAAACGCGGTTGTCGATGTCGTCGGCATCGGCGTTGTCGGGTTCGTGGATGCCTGCGATGTTGCGGTAGAAAAACTGCATCGGACAGCGCAGATAGCGGTTGATGTCGGTGGGGGAAAGGGTTTTGGGAAGGGAATTTATGGGGAGTGAAGGGGGAGTGAAAGGGGAGTGAAGGGAATTTTCCCCGAACGACGCAGGCGCGAGGTGGAATTTCTGGATGTTTTGCGGCGATTCGACCATAAATTGGAGCATAAATCGGCTCATTTCACCGCGATTTCCGTCCTCGGTGGCGTTGTTGTAGAGCAGCGTGATGTCGGTGGCGCGTTGCAGCAGCGCGTGGAAATAATAGGCGTAGATGGCGACCTTGTTGTCGATGGTCGTGAGGTCGTGCGCCTTGCGAATCGAGTAGGGGATGAACGACGAGTCGCTGACGCTTTTCGGCATATTTCCTTCGTTGGTCGAGAGCACGAGAACGTGCTTGAAATCGAGGTTTCGCGTCTCAAGAACGCCCATAATTTGCAGTCCCTCGGCAGGTTCGCCGTGGAAGGGAATCGTGGTCGATTGGATGAGTTGGTTGAGCAGTCGGCGGAACGTGGGGATGTCGCAGTCGAGGTCGCCGTCATCGACGAGCGTTTTCAGCCGATTGACGAGCGTGTAGGTTCGGAAAAGCGACTCTTGGAAGAATGGGTCGTCGTTGTCGCGGGCCTCGATGCCGATGTTTTGCAGAATTTCCGAAAGATGTCGGGTGATGGTTGTTAGGTGTTGGGTGTTGGATGTTGGGTGTTGAGAAGCGTCGAAATACACCGAATACGGATGGCGCAGGATGCGGTCGAGATAGCGCGGTCGGAAGCGTTTATTTTTCGTGTCGTAGCCGTCGGTTTGCAGGGCGAGCAGTTGATTGACGAGCGAGGCGAAAGGCGACTGCGCAAGCGGATAGCCCGTCGTGATATTGACTTTTTTGACCTCTTCGGGCAGCGCGTGGACAACCGTCTGCAAGAGGTTCTCGTCGCACAGCACAATGGCGGTGTCGCGTCCGTCTTGGATGCGATTTTTCCCCTCTTCAAGCAGCCACT
>JAFYJH010000027.1 GCA_017538195.1 Prevotella sp. | reverse complement strand
GCACAAGTTGCAATGGCTAAAGGAAAAGGCTGGATAACTTGTGACTATGACGGCAACAACGGCTACGACGGAATGGCATTTGTAGGGTATCCAGAATACGAAGGCAGCGACCTTGTAGATGAGAACGACAATGTCGATTTCACCAGTGATATAGAAGAAAACGATTATTTGAACGGCAACGTCATCGGCGACATCTATTATAATATCAACACGGGCAATGGCGGATACAACGCTGCCGAGGGCTGTATCGTAGTGACGAAGCCAACGGACGACGGAACGGTAAACGGCCTCGAAGGAAAGGATATTTTCAGCGAGGATTTCAAGAGCCAGTTTACGGGAATCGTCTTTAAAGCGCCTGCCGGAAAGGGAACGATTAAGGTCAATGCCGAAACAACAGGAAGCATGACGCTTAAGGTGAAAATCGGCAGTAACGACCCTGTGGAAATGGAACTCGACGGCAAACTAAAAGTAACTTTTCCGTACAACGTTTCCGAACCGACCTATGTCTATATCTATGCCGGTGCAGCAAATGAGGCGAAGGGCTTCGGTAATATCACCTCGACCGAATCTGCGCTGAAGATTTATGGCATTGAATTCTTGCGTGGTGAAACCTCTATTGACAATTTACAATCAACAATTAATAATTTAAGCAAAAAATGGCACACCATTGACGGCAAGAAACTGAACGGTGAGCCGACAATGAAAGGCGTTTATGTCGTGAATGGTAGAAAAGTCGTGAAATAAGCTCGCAATCATTCAAACGAAATCGGGCGGAAACTCGCAAAAAAGTGAAGTTTCCGCCCGAATTTTTCTTTAATACAAAAAATATTGCTACCTTTGCACTTGAGCCATTGTAATTCTTTACACGATAGGAAATGAAATTAGAGAATCTGATAGCGGAATGTACCGCATACGATTTCAAGTTGATGCTTGAAGAGAGGAAACCGAAGAGTTGGTTGAAAAGTGTGAGTGCCTTTGCCAACGGCTTGGGTGGTTCGCTTTTCTTTGGCATCGACAATGATGGTACGGTGAAGGGTCTTGACGATGTGCCGCACGTGTGCGAAACTATTAGCAGCAAGATTCGCGACTATATGGATCCTCTGCCAGAGGTGGAAATGATTCCAATGGAGATGGACGATTTGCATATCCTACAATTGAAAGTAAACGCAGGTCATTATACTCCTTATTATTATGTTGGTGATGGGCAGCGAATAGCCTTTGTCCGTATCGGCGACGAGAGTTTGCCTGCAACGGCAGAACAAATGGTGCGATTGGTGTTGAAAGGTTCAAACAAAACGTTCGATTCCCTGCACACGGACTATCGAGCAGAAGATTATTCTTTCACGATATTGGCCAACACTTTCAAGGCGCGTACCAATCAAGAATGGGACAAGAAATTTCTTTTGTCATTTGGACTCGTCACGAATGGCGGCAACCTCACGAATGCAGGTGCATTGTTTGCCGACGATTGCCCATTATGGCAGTCACGCCTTTATTGTACGCGGTGGGACGGACGGGAAAAAAACGATGCCATCAACGACGCAGAGTTTTACGGGCAATGTTTTGATGCTGCTTCGGGAAGCGATGAATTTTGTGAAGTCAAATACGCGTAAAGGATGGAAAAAATTGCCCGATGGACGAAAAAACAAGCCAGAATATGCGGAACGTGCCGTTCTCGAAGCAATGGTTAATCATTTCATTCATCGAGATTATACTGTGATGGGTGCAGAAGTCCATCTTGACATTTACGACGACCGCCTCACTGTGACTTCTCCGGGAGGAATGTATAACGGGATGTTGATTCAGAATTTAGACATCGCCAACGTTTCTTCCGAAAGACGCAATCCAATACTTGCGAATGTAATGGCTCAACTTGACTATATGGAAAAGCGAGGCAGCGGACTCACGCGCATTTGCAATGAAACAAAGGCATTAGATGGCTACAAAGATGAACTGAAACCCGTATTCAAATCAACCCCAACCCAATTTCAGACCGTCATCTTTGCCTCCACCGACATGCAGAATGTCGGAGATAAAGTCGGAGACATGTCGGAGACGAAACTCACTGAGCGTCAGCGAAAAATACTAGATTTGGTTAAGGACTCTCCGACAATAAGTGCCCGACAAATGTCGGAGACTTTGTCGGTGAGTCAACGCACTATCGAGCGTGATTTATCATTGTTGAAAAAAATGGGAATCTTGAAGCATGAAGGCAAGGATAATGATGGAATGTGGATAAAAAAGTAAGTATGTAAGAATTATATAAAAAAGAATTATATTACCTATTTTTTATAAACTCTATTTTACAAAATGTAGTTTTTTTGCGATATTTTTTTGATTTTTTAACCTAAAACAATGATTTTAATGATGTTTTGTCAAATCGTTTCCTTAATCTGATAGTCATTCCGCCCTTGCGACGAGCGGCTGATGAGGTCGCCGAGGAAGCCGGCGAGGAAGAGTTGCGTGCCGATGAGCATCGTGGTCAGGGCGATGTAGAACCACGGGGAATTGGTGATGAGGCGCTGCGGAATGTGGTTGAGCAGGCAGTAGAGTTTGTCGGCGCCGAGCCAGACGACGGAAAAGAGGCCGATGAGGAACATCAGCGTGCCGAGGAAGCCAAAAACGTGCATCGGTTGCTTGCCGAAAGTGCCGAGAAACCACAGCGTGATGAGGTCGAGATAGCCGTTTACGAAGCGGTTCAGCCCCATAAATTTCGACGAGCCGTATTTCCGCGCCTGATGCTGCACGACCTTCTCGCCAATCTTGTCGAAGCCGGCATTTTTCGCCAAATAGGGAATGAAGCGGTGCATTTCGCCGAACACCTCGATGTTTTTCACGACATCGCGCCGATAAGCCTTCAGTCCGCAGTTGAAATCGTGCAGGTTCTTGATGCCGCTGACCTTCCGCGCCGTCGCGTTGAAGAGTTTCGTGGGTAGCGTTTTCGACAGCGGGTCGTAGCGTTTCTGCTTGTAGCCCGACACGAGGTCGTAGCCGTCCTCGGTAATCATCCGATAGAGTTCGGGAATCTCGTCGGGCGAGTCCTGCAGGTCGGCATCCATCGTGATGACGACGTCGCCCTGCGCCTCGTTGAAGCCGCAGTAGAGCGCGGGACTTTTGCCGTAGTTTCGGCGGAAACAGATGCCACGCACGTTTGGCGACTTGCTGTGGAGTTCGCTGACGACTTCCCACGAGCGGTCGGTCGATCCGTCGTTGATGAAAATGACTTCATACGAGAAGCCTTTGGCCTGCATCACTTTCTCGATCCACTCGTAGAGTTCGGCGAGCGAATCGGCCTCGTTGTAAAGGGGAATTACGACTGATATATCCATGACTCGATTTACTATTTGACGATTTGACGATTTGACAATTTTTTCGAACGAAGTTCTCAAGGAGCTTCTTGTTTTTTACCTTTTTACTTTTTTACTTTTTAACCATTTAACTTTTTAACTTTTTCACCATCAAAGCGATGGGGATGCTGAGAATGAAGCCGATGAAAACATTTTGCATCAGCATCATAAAAACCCACTGCGACGGCGGCAGCGACTTCATTTCTTCGAGCGTCTGCTGCAATTCGGCGGTGTTGAGGCCGTTCTGCTGATAGACGGGTTCGATGATTTTCGCGCTTTCCGAGAGCAGTTGCACGAACATTCCGCCGTCGATGAAGCGGAAATAGACGTATTGCACCACGGCGAAGAGCAGCGAGGCGTAGATGAAGCAATAGACGCTGTAGGCGTAGCCGCGACGGAAACTGATGATGCCGTCGAGAATCTTGTCGCGGAATCGGCTCAGCAACCAAGCGACCACAAAGGGCGTGGAAAAGGCCAACAAACCGCCAAGAATCGACCGGGGAGCCATCACGATGAACGCGAAACTCAGCATCCACACGCCGCCGAGCAGCAGCGCGTCTTGTCGGGCGAAGGCTTTTAGTTGTATGATGTCTTGGGTTGTGGGCATTTTCACTTCTTCATTCTTCATTTTTCATTCTTCATTTATAATTTCACGCAAGGGAATCATCACGAAATCGCGTTCAAACATCAGCGGATGGGGAATTTTCAGGTCGGGTTCATCGATGCAGAGGTCGTCGTAGAGCAGAATGTCAATGTCGATGGGGCGGTCAAAATAATTGACGGCCTCACCCCCAGCCCCTCTCCCATCGGAGAGGGGAGAACGTGAATTCGAGCGATTTCTCTCCCCCTTCTGGGGGAGTAGGAGGGGGCTTTTCTTCTTCCTGCCCAACTCCCGCTCAATTTTCTGCGTCGCTTGCAGCACTTCGCGAGGCGAAAGTTCGGTTTGGCAAAGCACAACGCCATTCAGGAAGCGGTTTTCGGACTCGAAACCCCACGGCTCCGTTTCCATCAGCGACGAGCAGCGGACGGCCTGCCCCACTCGCTCACCGATGAGCGCAACAGCCTTCTCAATGTTCTGCTGCCTGTCGCCCAAATTTGAACCCAATCCTAAATAAACCGAATGCATTTGACGATTTGACTATTTACTATTTGACGATTTGACTATTTTACTATTTACTATTTGACAATTTACAATGTACAATTTATTTACAATTTGACTATTTGACTATTTGACAAGTATTTTCGCTCCTCGCTCCTCCTTCCTCGTTCCTCGAAATCTCCTCCCCCTTCTGGGGGAGGCTGGGAGGGGGCTTCTAATCATTCAAAATCAACAGCGCATCGCCGAAACACCCGAACTGATAGCCGTTTTTCACCGCCAAGTCGTAGGCTTCCATCACGAGTTCATAGCCGCCGAAAGCCGCCGTTTCCATCAGCAGAATCGACATCGGATGATAGAAATTCGCAATCATCGAATCAGCCAGACCGAAGTCGTAGGGCGGGAAGATAAATTTGTTGGTCCAACCGTCGTATTCCTTCAGCAGACCGTCGGTGCCGACCGACGTTTCAGTGGCTTTCACCACACTCGTTCCGACCGCACAAACGTGATGTCCGGCCAGTTTCGCCTCGTTCACCACGCGACAAGCCTCAGCCCCGATGATCATCTGTTCCGAGTCCATTTTGTGCTTCGTCAGGTCCTCGACTTCGATGTCGTGGAACGCGCTCAGACTGCAATGCAGCGTGATATACGCGAAGTTCAACCCCTTGATTTCCATTCGCTTCATCAGTTCGCGACTGAAGTGCAAACCCGTCGCCGGAGCCGTCACCGCGCCTTCGTTTTTGGCGTAGATACACTGGAAATCGTCCATATCGTCGGCGGTGGCGTGGGGATTTTCGCGACGGTCGATGATGTAGCGAGGCAGCGGCGACTCGCCGAGGGCAAACAGCTCGCGCTTGAACTCGTCGTGCGGACAGTCGTAGAGGAAGCGCAGCGTGCGACCGCGACTCGTCGTGTTGTCGATGACCTCGGCCACCATCGTGCCGCTCTAGTCGAAAAACAGTTTGTTGCCGATGCGGATTTTCCGCGCAGGCTCCACGAGCACGTCCCACAGGCGCATCTCCTGATTCAGTTCGCGAAGCAAAAACACCTCGATTTTCGCGTCGGTTTTCTCCTTCGTGCCGTACAATCGCGCCGGAAACACCTTCGTGTCGTTGAAAATGAACGTGTCGCCCTCGTCGAAGTAGTCGAGCACGTTCTTGAACTGAAGAAAATCGCCCTCGATGGGGTTTCCCTCGTCGTCGCGCTTGAACATGTCGATGGTTTTCGACTTGCGATGCAACACCATCAGACGGCATTCGTCGCGGCGCGTGAAGCGCACGGTTTCCTTCGTTCCGTCCTCGTTTTCAAACTCACGATACAGGCTGTGCGGATACAGCGCAACCTGCTCTTCTGGCAACTTAAATCTAAATTGTGATAATTTCATCTATTCAATTTACTATTTGACAATTTACAATGTACTATTTATTTGACAATTTTTTCGAACGAAGTTCTCAAGGAACTCCTATT
>JAFYJH010000004.1 GCA_017538195.1 Prevotella sp. | reverse complement strand
TCATAATATCGTTCAGAATCATATTCTCCATATTCTGCTATTTCCTCAGCCACTTCAATGGGTGCTTCCTCAACAAGTTCGACAGCGCTTTTCTTTTCCTTGCAAGATGAAAGGAAAATAATCATAATAACAAATACAATTTTTCTCATAATGATTCTGTTATTTATTCAAAAAACTTTCAATAACCGTTTGTGTGTTGGTTGGCAAACTTGTCTCGGAAACCGTGATGTTCTCATCTTTGACACCCATTCCTTTCAGCCAGTTTTCCAATACAGAAACCAATTGGTCACGATGATTGATGTCGGTAGGATTCACTTCGAGGATTCTTACCTCAAGGTTCTCAAGCCCTGTTCGCTTTACTATTAAAGAAGCGTTAGGATTTTTAAGTGTTGCAGGTGTAACGTATGAATAAGCATTTCCATCTTGAACTTTGTGTTTCTCATCAAAAAGATAGCCGTCAGTCAGAATGATAAGTATATTGCGAAATCCTTCACGAATACATTGTGTATCAACATTCTTATTGCTAAAGAAATCCCAAATGTCGCAGCCTGGCCACTGATTTGCCTCCAATGTTTTGTCATAAATAGCAGAAAGATTCTTGTTAAATCTTTCTTTCAAACTAGGTTTTCCCTGATTGGCATCTCCATCTAATACAACACGTTTTTCCACTCCGTTGAACTTAGTAATATCTATGCAGAGATCTTCTGCGAGTGTAGCGATGTCTGAACTATTTGGTGCTGGATAAAAGAATACCTTGATGTTGTTCTTGCTTTGAAGAATCTTTTGCCCCACAGTCTGCTTCCTGAAGTTATCCGCAATATGGCCTACTATTGCCAAATCACGATCCTTCTGCGATGGGGTTAAATCACGCTTTAGCCTATCGGACAAATCAAGGTATATTGATATGTTCAATGGCTTGTCTGACTGGGTCTCCCCACTTCTCGTTATTTCGCCTGATGATTCTGCTTTCTTTGAATTAGAACCTCCACATCTTGAGTCAGAACCTTCACAACTTGCAAATGCGATAATCGCAATAATTCCTGTTATAAAATTTCTTGTTTTCATTTTTTTTGTTGTTTAATCGTTTAATAATGCATTAATTGTATTCTCAAAAGTAGTATTGGCTTCGTGCTGTTCCTGTTGCGTCATGCCGAGTACATTCATTTGTGCTGCCCATCCTGTGAAGAAGTTTGTCATTTCTGTACGAATTGCACTCTTGTCTATGATGACCGTCCTGCCAAGAAGCACTGTCAAATCAGAAATTCGATTGTTATGAGTATTTATCTGATTGTTCAGTTCCTGTTCCTTTTGCTTCTCTTCTGTAATTTCTTTTTCAAGTGTCAAAACCTGTTCGTCTATTGACTTGATGTTAATCTTGTTCAAATCGAGTTGGTCGTAAGCACTCATTGCCATATCAAACACAATTCCCCAAATGATATAGACTATAAATCCGCAGAAGATAACGGCCCATGTGTTAATGTCGGAAACAGCCTCAGAGAAACCATATGCACTGCCGATTGGAGCCGTTCCTATAATAACCTCCATTTCGTGCAGGTGCTTACCTATCATATATGCTAATATGGCATCGAAAATGAAAGTAATGCAGAGGATGGCCGCCATTTTTATGTATTTCGTCCAAGTCTTCTGAATAGTGAAAAAGTGCAGGCTGAAGCCTAATCCCATGAAGATGATAGGAGCGCAGAGCACGAAGCACAATTCTGTAACACTTGTTTCCAAAGCCTTACTCAATGCTTCTGCATCAAACATTGAGTTCAATACATTAGCACTGGCACCAAAGTCCTTAAAGAAAGCAGAATAGAATGTTGAACTATAGAACAAGAACAAGTAGAATGTCAGTGGAACAAGAATAATAAGCCCTAAAATGAGCTTAAGTTTCGCAGTCTTGTTCACTTCGTATGCCTTATTCCTTAATTCTTTCTTTTCGGCATTCAAATCGGAGATTTTATCCTTATTGTCTTGTTGTCTCTGCTTACAATCGTTCAGTTGGCTGTTCAGAACTTCAATGTCGTTGCGTTTCTGCTCAATCTGGCTTTGCGTCTTTCTACGCTCTTCCTCTTGCAGAGCCTCGTTTTCAACCTGTTCCTTGTGAATATAGCCATAAACATTGTGCAAATAAGGCTTTAGCACATAACAACTACCATTTGCAATTGCACAAACACGCAAACCCCAATGCCTGTAAGTCTCACCCTCTTGTCGATTGTTTGGATTCTGAGGCTGGGGGATGGCCGCTTGTTCAGGGGTCTGGGTACTGTCTGTCTTGAAGAGATCCTTTATTCTTAATGTCATAGTTCTTACCCGTTAAGTTCTTTGATTACTTTTTTCTCATCCGTGTTGTTATGAGCTTTTTCAAGCAAAAAATCAACCAGTTCGTCAATGCTATCGCCATTAACTCCATACTTGACTGCGTAACGACGAAGCATGTTACGTTCAGATTCCTCCAATTCTCCATCCGCCCATGCAATCAAGGCCATTTCGTATAAAACAGCAATTTTTTCCTCAGGTAATTCTGGTATAACAGATGACACACCGGCAGACTTGACGCTTTCTGTGATTTCATCTTCTGTCAAGCCATAATTCTCCACCCCTATTCTGTAGAGGGTTTCCATCTCTTTTGGATGAACAATTTCGTCAGCCAGTACCATACGGTAAAGGTCGAGGAACTGTAATTTTCTTTTAATGTTTGTTTCCATATACTATTTATTTTATGTTTTAGATTTTGCAAATTTACAACAACTCTCTGGAGCGAACAAACAAATTTTGTCCGCAAGGCTTGTGAAAGTTCAATTTTCCTGTTTCATAGGCAATTTCTTTTTGCGACACTTGTCAAAAAGAAAGGTGTGAATCGACCTGTTGCTGCATCTTGGTATCGCCAAACACCCGTTCTCATACAACAGCGAAGCCCACACCCGAGGGTGCAAGCATTCGCTTTCCACTGTTGATGAGAACTTCAATTTGGCGATTTTAGATACACATCCAAGTAGAAGCAAACACTTCCTTTATCCTAATGTCTTGTTAAACTTTATGTCATAACACACACATTTTTGATTTGTCGCCACAAAATTACGAATATTTTTTGATTCGCAAACAATTTTTTGTCGAAAAAATATTTCCGCAAGGCTTGCGAACGCATTTTCCTTGGTAGTTTGATAAAATAATGCTACCTTTGCCAAAAAATAGCGAAGATGGACTGCACTCGGCATCGCTCAAACTCGTTAGGCTCTGCTCTCATTTGCACCATCTTTGCCACAAAAATTAAAAAAGATATGGCAACACGTGAACAATTAGAAGCATTGAAAATTGACGAAAATGTCTTTGAACTGACAGAAGACACAGTACTGAAATACTTGGTTCATTTTGCGGCTCCAGGTACTGGTGCTGACAAGTGTTTGGTTCCAAAGGGAACGGCCTTCGCGCCTCATTCGCCCATGCGAGACGATGCCCTGTATATGCATACAGTTGATGAAGACGATGAAGAGTTGTATGCGAAGATGGCGGCACAAGTAAAAGACAACTACGAAGACCTCTTCGATCGTCTGCAAGGCTTCTCATTCTTCATCACTGAAGAGCAGTTAAAAACATTACCACTTAAATTCCGTAGTGGCAGTGCAGAGCGTCTGCTTGACATCATGCGCCAATTGCGTTCGCCAGTTTGTCCCTTGTGATTATTGTCGATTCACCACCTCGTCGAACCGCTCGCTGACTCTCACCATCCAGTCTGGAAGCATTTTCATGGCTTGATAGACGAGGGAGTCGGGCATTTTTTTGTAATAGGCGTAGGCCATCGGGCCGGCAATGGCGGCGAGGGTGTCGGCATCACCTCCAAGGGAAATGGCGAGTTTGATGCAATCGACATAGTATTCTGACTCCAGAAAACAGATGATGGCTGGGCCGACGGTGCCTGCGCAGGTCGAATTGAACGTGTAGGAGTCGTGAAACTCCGCATATTTCTTGTTCGACCAATCGGGATAGTATTGGTCGAGGATGTGTTCGCGTATGAAGTTCTTGTCTTGACCGTTTTTCAGGTGAAAAATGGCGAGGGCAGTGGCTACTGCGCCTTTGATGCCTTCTGGATGGTTGTGGGTCGGAGCTGCGGTTTCTGTTGCCATGCGAATACATTCTTCTTCTGTCTGTGCCAGCCATCCTGCCGATGAGCACCGCATCGCCGAACCATTTCCCAGACTCCGATAGGGTTGTGGATGGTGGCTGGCCATCCAAATCTTAAATTTGCTGCCAAAACCTGCGTGGCGATGCTCGTTAGCGCATTTCCAAAGGTTCATCGTCATGTCGAGATTATCAATGAAGGCTTCCGCACAAGCAAAAGTCAGCACCGTATCATCTGTGAAGTGTGCCCTCGAACTGAACATTTTCACCTTGTTGTAATCCTTCACTCGGCGCGTCCGTCCTTCGTAAGCACTTCCGGCTATGTCACCGATTGCAACACTCATCAAATAATTTTCCATATTATTTGAAAAAAAATTGTTTTGAATACTCCCTCTCTTGTGGTTTCCGTCCTTCATAAATAGTAATCCAATCTTCGTTTATTTCTTTAATGATTCTTTATGGAAAATTGACTCCTCTTATGAATAAGATCACCATTTGGTTGCAATACAATACCTCGAAACCATTCATTCTCCTTGATTTCATATGATAAAACAGCCAAGTTAAATTCATCAATAAAAAGTAGAATGGCATTGACTTTCCAATAAGGTTCATATTGTGATGATAGTCCAATATGTCTGCTAATCACATCAACACAATAATTAGATGTCTTTTCCCATAATTTGTAAAAAACATAAATTAGTGGCAACCAAACAAAGTATAGAATGATAACTCTGCCAAATATATAATAACTGGCTAATATAAATAGCATGGAAAATATAATACAAAGAATTATTTTAATTATCATAATGGCTTTGAACATTTTATTATTATACTTGTTTAATGGGATTTCCCATGAGTCAAGATAATCAAGAACATCCTTTATATTAATGTAGTATTTGTTTATATCTATTTTGTAATCCTCTATGGGAGGTTCTTTGCTTATAGGTTTTTTACAACTGTCATATATAAAAGAATATTTTAATAAATCTTCTTTCTGTTTTCCAATATTTGATGTTAAATAGCATCGGAATTTGAAATCTGTTGATGAAGTAAATAGGCTAAACCTATCATAATGCTTTAAAATGTTATCTGTTGTTTCCATATAACCTTATATTACTCAATTTTAGTCTATAAATACAAATACTTATTTGATTAACAAGCACTTTAGAAGTTGAATTTGCCATATACTCTCACTATCTTCATTTTTTTAAAAAAGAAGGGGTTTTCAAGTTGTCTTTATCCAATGAAACTTACGATTCCGCGTTTCCACCCTGTTTCATAATGCTTGTTTTCAAATCTTCAAGCAGTTTGAGATCTTCGGTGTCGGCGGATTGGGCATCTAACAGTTTGCGCTTGGCGTTGAACTCCTCGTAGCGTTGGCGGACGATGGCTTCGGCCTCTTCGTTGGTGATGCTGCCCTTGCCTTGAAGAATGTCCTTGTCTTGGAAAGTGAGGAGGCTGTCAACATTTTTGCGCCAAAAGTCAAGCGTGAGGTCACGACGCCCTTTCACACGTTCTTCTGCACTGGTGAGGAAAATATCAACGAGGCGGTTCAACGAGTCAATTTCATCGCTTTGCAAGTAGTTTTTGGCAATGATGACATCGCCCTTGCGCACGATGTTTCCTTTCCAAGTGGTCAGTCCCATGTTGGGTTGGTTGGCATCGGCACGGGTGGTAATCAGTTCCGCTGCGGTCTGATGGGTGACGGCATAGAGCAGTTTATTTTGCGTTTCGGCGAAGAACATCTGTGTGGACTTGTCCGTCTTGTCATAGTCGCTGCTGAGGGCAAAAAGGTCGCGCACTTTCTGATAGAACCGCTTTTCAGAGGCTCGGATGTCGCGGATGCGGAGCAGCAACTCGTCGAAATAATCAGGCCGTCCGTCAGGATTTTTCAGCCGTTCATCGTCCATTGTGAAGCCTTTTACGAGGTATTCCGTCAGATGCTCCGTCGCCCATTGGCGGAACTGTGTTCCACGAAGTCCGCGTACGCGATAGCCCACGGCGATAATCATTTCCAATGAGTAGAAAACGACGTTGTAATTCTTGCCGTCGGCGGCAGTAGTCAAATATTGTTTGACAACTGAAAATTCGCTTAACTCGTTCTCTTTCAGGATGTTAATGATGTGGTGACTGATGGTTTGCTTCGAGGTGGCAAAAAGTTCGGCCATCTGTTGTTGGTTCAGCCAAATCTTGCCGTCTTTGGCATAAAGAGCCACTGATGCGTGTCCGTCGGCGGTACGGTAGATGATGATATTCTGTTGGTCGTCCATGTCGTTACACCTTTTTGAGATTTTTGAATTGCCGATTTTACACCTTTTTGAGATTTTTGACGATGCAAAAATACACCTTTTTGAGATTTTTCGCAAATTTTCGGGCATAAAAATGGGATTGAAGGGTGTTTTTGATGAGAAAATTTTCGCATTTCCCGATGTTTTTCTGGAAATTCTGCGCGTGTTACCAAAATTTTTCGTAAATTTGCACGGAAATTTGAAAAACGGAGAGAAAAGACGGAAAAATCTCGGTCGTTTTTCGGACAATTTTCGGAAAAAACAGAAAAATATCATGGATATGACAAAACGATTGTTGAAATTCTTGGATGCTTCGCCGGTGAACTTTCTCGCGGTGAAAAACATTGCCGACGAACTGGAAACGGCTGGCTACAAGCGGATTGACGCGCAAAAGCCACTCGGAAAAGTGAAGGTTGGCGACAAACTGTTCGTGACGAAGAACGATTCGGCGGTTTTCGCCTTTGAAATCGGCAAGAAGCCGCTCGCCGACGCAGGTTTCCACATGATTTGCGCCCATTCGGATTCGCCGACGTTCCGCATCAAGCCGAATGCCGAGATGCAGTGCGAGGGCGGCATCGTGAAACTGAACACGGAGGTTTATGGCGGCCCGATCATGTCCACGTGGTTCGACCGTCCGCTGACCATCGCCGGTCGCGTCATTTTGAAAGGTAAGGACGCGATGAATCCCGTGACGAAACTCATCCACGTGAAGCGTCCGCTGATGCAAATCAGCAACCTCGCCATCCATTTCAACCGTCAGGTGAACGACGGCGTGAAACTCAGCAAACAGAAGGATGTGCTGCCGATTCTGGGCATCATCACCGACGAAATGGAGAAGGGAAACCTGCTCGTGAACCTGATTTGCAAGGAACTCAAGGTGAAAGCGGCGGACATTCTCGACTTCGACCTCTATCTGGCCGACACGCAGCCTGCCTGCACCTTCGGCATCCACGACGAATTTATCTCTTCTGGCCGACTCGACGACCTTTCGATGGCTTTCGCTGGACTGGAAGCGTTGTTGGCATCGCCGAAGTCCGACGTGACGAAGGTTCTCGCCATTTTCGACAACGAAGAAACGGGTTCGCAGACGAAACAAGGTGCCGGAAGTCCGTTCCTCGCCACGATGCTGAAGCGCATCGCACTGGCGCAGAGCGGCACGGAGGAAGCTTTCTATCAGGCGGTCGAGCGCGCGTTTATGATTTCCGCTGACAACGCCCACGCTTGGCATCCGAATTACAGCGAGAAATACGACCCGACGAACCATCCCGTGCTCGGCGGCGGTCCTGTCATCAAGTTCAATGCCTCGCAGAAATACGCCAGCGACGCGCTTTCAGCCGCGATTTTCGCCGGACTTTGCGAGAAGGCTGGCGTGCCCTGTCAGCGATTCGTCAATCACAGCGATGTGGCTGGAGGCAGCACCTTGGGCAACATTCTCGCCTCGTCGATTCCCCTTCGCGGCGTCGATATGGGCAATGCCATCCTCGCGATGCACAGTTGTCGCGAGACGGGCAGCGTCGCCGACCACCAATATTCTGTCAAAGTTTTCACCGAATTTTTCAAATAATCTACTAACCATCAACAAAAAAACAGTATGAATTTCAAAAAAACATTTATGACATTGGCTTTAACATCAGTGATGATGCCGTCGTTTGCCGCCATTTCAGAAGGAGCGGCAGCAGATGGAAATCCGCTGTTGCAGGAGAGTGGGTTGACCTTCGGAGCACCCGACTTCAGCAAAATCAAGGAAAGCGACTATCTGCCGGCCATCGAGTTTGCGATTCAGAAGAATCGCGAGGAAATCAACGAAATTGTGAACAACAAGAAGAAACCGACCTTCGAGAACACGATTCTGGCTCTTGAAAAGAGCGGTGTGCTGCTCGACAAGGTCACGAGCGTGCTCTACGGACTGACGAGTGCCCACAAAACGCCCGTCATCGCCGAGGCCGAGAAGAAATCGACCCCGATG
The DNA here is from genome assembly GCA_017538195.1 of Prevotella sp. Classification (GTDB taxonomy): domain Bacteria; phylum Bacteroidota; class Bacteroidia; order Bacteroidales; family Bacteroidaceae; genus Prevotella. The sequence continues at coordinate 14,499 of JAFYJH010000004.1, read as the reverse complement.
CTGACCGAGTTGAGCAACGAAATCAACTTCAACGAAAAACTTTTCGAGCGCATCAAATACGTTTATGACAAGGAATACAAAAAGCTCAAGGGCGAGGACAAAAAACTGACCGAGGTCGTTTACAAACGCTTCGTGCGCTCGGGTGCGCTGCTCACGGGCGAAAAAAAGGAGCGGATGAAGCAAATCAACCTGCGCATCGCCGAATTGCAGCAGCAGTGGGGCGATATGCTGCCCGAAGCCACCAATTCGTCGATTGTCTGGGTGAACAACGAGCGGGAATTGGCCGGACTCAGTGCCGCCGACATCGCGCAATGCAAGAAAGACGCGGAAAGTCGCGGTGGAAAGGCGCCTTACTGCATCGTCATCAGCAACACCACGCAGCAGGCCATCCTCGCGAGCCTCGACAACCGCAACCTGCGCAAGCGCGTCTATGAGGCATCGCGCCATCGTGCCGACGGAACGCGCCAGTTCAGCACTTTCGACATCGTGGCCGAAATCGCCAAACTTCGCGCCGAGGCAGGCGCGCTGATGGGCTACGAGAACTACGCTTCCTATTCGCTCGAAAAGACGATGGCGAAGACGCCCGACAATGTTTATTCGTTCTTGAAACAACTCATCAAGGAATACACCCCGAAAGCCGAGGCTGAAACGAAGGAAATCGAGGAATTTGCCCGCAAGACGATGGGTCGCGACTTCCAGTTGCAGCCCTACGACCGCTTCTATTATTCGGCGAAGATGAAACAGGCGAAATACAACCTTTCCGACGACGAAGTCAAGCCGTATTTCGACATCGACAGCGTCGTCATCAACGGTGTTTTCTACGCTGCCACACGCGCCTACGGCATCACGTTCAAGGAGCGCAAGGACATTCCGACCTATCATCCCGACATGAAGGTTTATGAGGTCATCGACAAGGACGGAACGCCGATGGCACTGTTCTATCACGACTATTTCCGCCGTCCGACGAAGCGCGGTGGCGCGTGGATGAGTTCGTTTGCGAAGCAGAGCGGATTCCGCAACCAGAAGCCCGTCATCTACAACGTCTGCAACTACGCGAAAGCACCCGACGGACAGCCCACGCTCATCACTTGGGACGAGGTCGAAACGCTCTTCCACGAGTTCGGCCACGCCCTGCACGGAATGTTGTCGAACTGCAAGTACAACACGCTCAGCGGAACGGCTGTGGCACGCGATTTCGTGGAACTTCCCTCGCAGTTCAACGAGTCGTTTGCGACGATTCCCGAAATCTTCGACAACTACGCGAAGCACACCGAAACGGGTCAGCCGATGCCTGCCGACCTCAAGGAAAAAATGCTGACGAGCATCAAGTTCCACTCGGCCTATGCACTCGGCGAAAACCTCGCTGCGACCTGCCTCGACCTTGCTTGGCACATGCTCAAGACCGACGAAGTGCCCTGCGCTGTCGGCGCACCCGACTTTGAAGTCAAGGCATTGAAGGAAATCGGCCTGCTCAACGAGCAGATTCCGCCGCGCTATTCCACGTCGTATTTCAACCATGTCTGGGGCGGAGGCTATGCCGCAGGCTATTACAGCTATCTCTGGACGGAGGTTTTGGCCGTGAATGTCGCCGACTATTTCGAGAAGCACGGCGCATTAGACCCCGCAGTCGGACAGGCTTTCCGCGACAAAATCCTCAGTCGTGGCAACACGAAGGACCAGATGGAGATGTTCACCGACTTCACCGGCATGAAGTCGCCCGACGCATCGGGTCTGCTCAAGGCAAGAGGTTTATAATTCAACCATTCAATATTTAACTTGTTTCATTTTTAAAAAAGGTATTAAGATGATTTATTCAACTGAAGTAAAGAACATGTGCAGCGTCTGCAAGGGCGCCTATCATGGGCCTGCACCCATTCCCGAAGAGGGAAAATGGATTCAGGCGAAGGAGATCAAGGACATTTCGGGATACACGCACGGCATCGGCTGGTGCGCACCTCAGCAGGGTGCTTGCAAGCTGTCGTTGAACGTGAAGGACGGTATCATCGAGGAGGCTCTCGTCGAAACCATCGGTTGCACGGGTATGACCCACTCGGCTGCTATGGCTTCGGAGATTTTGCCGGGCAAGACTTTGCTCGAAGCACTGAACACCGACCTCGTTTGCGACGCCATCAACACCGCCATGCGCGAACTTTTCCTGCAAATCGTCTATGGACGCACGCAGAGTGCCTTCTCGGAGGGCGGTCTGCCTATCGGCGCAGGTCTGGAAGACCTCGGTAAAGGACTTCGCTCGCAGACGGGTACGCTCTACGGCACCAAGGCCAAGGGCACGCGCTATCTCGAACTGACCGAGGGCTACATCACGAAGCAGTATCTCGACGAGAACAATGAGGTTTGCGGCTACGAATACGTGCATCTCGGCAAGGTGATGGAAGCCATCAAGGGCGGTATGGACGCCAACGAAGCGATTAAGAAGAACACCGGCACCTACGGTCGCACGACCGAGGAGCAGGGTGCAGTAAAGGCTATTGACCCACGTAAAGAATAAGGAGGATACGACTATGATTAGAAAAGTTAGTTTTGAGAGTCAGGAACGCCGTATCGAACAGGTTCTTGCGGCACTGAAAGAGAATGGCATCAACAGTATTGAAGAGGCCAACGAGATTTGTGAAAACGCAGGTGTTGATCCTTATCTGATGTGTGAGGAAACACAGCGCATTTGCTTTGAAAACGCGAAGTGGGCATACGTTTGTGGTGCAGCCATCGCCATCAAGAAGGGCGTGAAAACCGCTGCCGACGCTGCCGAGGCCATCGGTATCGGCTTGCAGTCGTTCTGCATCCCCGGAAGTGTCGCCGACGACCGCAAAGTGGGTCTGGGACACGGCAATCTCGCCGCCCGTCTGCTGCGCGAGGAAACCGAGTGCTTCGCATTCCTCGCCGGTCACGAGAGCTTCGCAGCCGCCGAGGGTGCCATCAAGATTGCTGAAATGGCCAACAAGGTTCGCCAAAAGCCGCTTCGCGTCATTCTGAACGGTCTTGGCAAGGACGCTGCGCAAATCATCAGCCGCATCAATGGCTTTACCTATGTTCAGACCCAGTTCGACTACTACACGGGCGAATTGAAGGTGGTGAAGGAAGTGCCTTACGGCAAGAATCCGAGCCGTCTGAAGGTGAATTGCTATGGTGCCGACGATGTGCGCGAGGGCGTGGCTATCTTGTGGAAGGAGAACGTCGATGTCTCGATCACGGGCAACTCGACTAACCCGACTCGCTTCCAGCACCCCGTCGCAGGCACTTACAAGAAGGAGCGTGTGCTCGCAGGCAAGCCCTACTTCTCGGTGGCTTCCGGCGGTGGCACGGGTCGCACGCTGCACCCCGACAATATGGCAGCCGGCCCCGCTTCCTACGGTATGACCGACACGCTGGGCCGTATGCACAGCGACGCCCAGTTTGCAGGTTCGTCGTCCGTTCCCGCTCACGTGGAGATGATGGGCTTCCTCGGAATGGGCAACAACCCGATGGTCGGTGCAACGGTCGGTGTCGCCGTGGCGATTGACTTGGCACTGAACAAGAAGTAAAAACGCTTTCCTGTGAGGGAAAACTTCTTATAAACAATAAATCCCAGCCGAATAGGTTGGGATTTGTTGTTTGTCAAATTTTGGATTAGTGAGAGTCGCTCCTCGTTCCTCCCTCCTCGTTCCTCCCTCCTCGTTCCTCCTTCCTCGCTCCTCCCTAATTTCTTAAATCTCAAAATCGAAACAAGCGCGTTGCACCGTGTAGGGTCGAACTTTCTTGTCCGCCACCGCCACGTGTTCGGGATTCATTGCGTAAGCCCGCAATGCCTCCTCGCTTTCCAACGTACTGTCGAGCATCACATCGACATTCGACGACGGCAGTCGCCCGTCGATATGCACCGTGATGTCAATCAAACCCGGAACCTTGCCTGCGAGTCCTTCCAAACCTTCCTTGATGCCGGCCTTCACCTGCTGCATCATGTCCGCCGATAATCTGGGATCGAGCGTCCAAAGAATCATGTGCTTTACCATATTTTCTACGTTTTTTGTGAATTTTCCTGCAAAGTTAATGAAAAATTTTGAATTTTCGCCGATTTTTGATTATCTTTGCAAAAATTTTAACTAAATATTCAACATGGAGAAAATCAATCGTTTCAGTTTTCGTTTGTCCGTTGTGGCAATGGCATTTTTGTTGTCGGGTAGCGTTTCGTGCAGCCAGTCGGAAAAGTCGGACGACGAAGCCATGCCGCAGATTCGCGTGGGCGTTTTCAATGGCAACGGTGGTGCGCAAACCTGCGTCTGGGAAGCGTTTGCTGCGTGTTCGCTCGACCGCGACATGACCGTGCGCTACATCACGACCTCCGACATTGCTGCCGGCGTTTTGGATTCGTTGGATGTCATTGTCGTGCCGGGCGGTGGCGGAACGCGGCAGTATCAAAATCTCGGCGAGGAGAACGTGAGCCGCATCAAGAAATTTGTGCGTCAGGGTGGCGGTGCTGTGGGCATTTGTGCTGGAGCATACCTTTTTTCAAATACGCCGGAATATTCGTGTCTGGCGATGAACGGCGCACAAGCCATCGACATCGAGCACGACAATCGCGGACACGGCATCGTGGGCTTCTCGCTCACGCCAGAGGGCAAGAAAATCTTTGGCGAATATGCAGACAACGACACGCTTTTTTGTATGTATTACGAAGGTCCTGTGTTCGTGGCAGCACCTGACGATTCCGTGAAATACGTCGAGTTTGCCACGATGTTGAGCGACGTTCACGAAGAGGGTGGAGCACCGTCGAACATGACGAATAACCGACCTTTTTTCATCGGCAATCGCTACGGGAAAGGAAAGGTTTTCTCGTCGATTGCCCATCCCGAATCGACCGCCGGAAAAATGTGGATGATTGCGCGAATGGTGCGTTGGACGCAAACGGCTGACGACGACGATTCTTCGCAGAAACTCGTTGAAAATCAGCGATTTGGAAATGACGAAGATGTCAAAAACGCGAATTTGGTCAATCGGGAAATCCTGATGACGGTCGCAGGCCTGAAAACCGAGTCGGCCTACTTCAAAAAACTCGTCTATGGCTCGGAAACCGAGAAAATCGAGGCGTTGGACTGGCTCAAGGCGCATCAGTCGTGGGACGCGAAACGCTGGGTTCAGGGCGTGCTTTTCGACGGAAGTCCGAAAGTCCGTGCCGCAGCCGCGAAATACATCGCCGACATCCATTATTTCACCTTTACGAAAGATGTTCGTGCCGCCTACGAAGCCGAAACCGATGCTGAGGCGAAGAAAATCATCGGCGAGAGCCTCGAAAAACTGCTAAAACTGTCACAAAATCAATAATTTACGCCTATGATTTCGTTCTTGATTGCGCTGTGTGCGTTGATAGTCGGCTATTTCGTCTATGGCCGTTTCGTGGAGAAAACTTTCGGTCCCGACGACCGTCCGACACCCGCCGTGACAAAGGCCGACGGCGTGGATTTCATCGCCTTGCCGGGTTGGAAAATCTTTATGATTCAGTTCCTGAACATCGCCGGAACAGGCCCGATTTTCGGCGCGATTATGGGCGCGTGGTATGGTCCGATTGCCTATCTGTGGATTGTTTTCGGCTGTATTTTCGCCGGAGCCGTCCACGACTACCTGAGCGGAATGCTCTCGATTCGGCACGGCGGCGTCGGACTGCCCGAACTCATCGGCAACTACCTCGGACAGCCCACGAAGCGCGTGATGCTCGTCTTTTCGGTCTTTCTGCTAATGATGGTCGGCGTGGTGTTCGTCTATAGTCCGGCGATTATCCTGTACGGAATCTGGGGCTCGAAACTGCTGTGGATTATCGTGATTTTCGCCTATTACATCATCGCCACGATGCTTCCCATCGACAAAATCATCGGAAAAATCTATCCGCTTTTCGCCTTTTCGCTGCTGTTTATGGCCTTGGCTTTGTTCATCGGACTTTTGGTGAAACAACCGGCCATTCCAGAACTGTGGAGCGACCTTTCTGCTTCGAATTTGAATCAAAATCCGGCATGGTTGGGCAACGACGCTTTCTTGGCGAACAATCCCGTGTTCCCCGGTCTTTTCATCACGATTGCTTGCGGAGCCATCAGCGGTTTCCACGCGACGCAAAGCCCTTTGATGGCGCGTTGTATGAAGAAGGAGCAGTGGGGTCGTCCGATTTTCTACGGTGCAATGATTACCGAAGGCATCGTCGCGCTCATTTGGGCGACCGTTTCGATGTATTTCTTCTACTACGGCGGTTGGCAGGAAGTCGTGAGTCCCGAAGTTGTGGAGGATTTCGTCGCACAAGCCGACGGCGGCAAGACTTTGGTGCAATATTTCGATGCGCCGACGGTCGTGAAAGTCGTTTGCGAGAGTTGGTTGGGCGTTGTCGGCGGCGTTCTGGCGATGCTCGGCGTGGTGGCTGCCCCGATTACGAGTGGCGACACCGCATTCCGCTCTGCCCGCCTCATCGTTGCTGAGTTCATCGGCCTCGAACAGCGCAGTGTGCGTCGTCGTTTCTACATCATCATCCCGATGTTCGCCGTCGCCATTCTGCTCCTGCTGTGGCAGATGAACAACCCCAACGGTTTCAACGTCATTTGGCAATATTTCGGTTGGGCGAACCAGACCCTCTCCGTCTTCACGCTGTGGACACTGACGGTCTATCTCGCGCAGCAGCGCAAACCGTTCTGGATGTCGCTCATTCCCGCCCTGTTTATGACGGTTGTCTGCTCCACCTTCCTCCTCGTTTCCAAGCAAGCCCTCGGCCTTTCCCCGACGATTTCCTACACGGGAAGCGTCGTTGTGCTGATAGTCGCCGTCGCGTGGTTCAGCCGTTGGTGGAGAAAGAATTGTCGTCGGTGAAGAATATTGTCAAGAAAATGAATCTTTTCTGAAAAAATAAATAAAAGAATGAGGTTTTTCTGTTATTTCACAAAAAATGATTAACTTTGCCGAAAAGTTTTTATAAAAAACAAAAAATGACACGAGAAGACAGAAATTTCATTGGATATACGGTGGCACTCATCAGCGAGTTTGCCCATCGTTTCGGCATCCGTCCCCGTCAGGCATACGCTTATCTGAAGCGTTACAAGGGAATGGAGCATTTGCAGCACCATTACGGCGTTCTGCATACCCAGTCGTTCCCTGACACGGTGGAAATTTTGGCTCAAGTGTGTTCAAACAACGGCGGAAAATTGCAATGAATAATTATTCCATAATAAAAAACAATACATAAAATGGCAAAGAAATTTGTAGAACCAGACATATTAAATGGTGCAGATTTTTTAGCGGAAAGCCGATTGCCGTATGGTCTGAAAACACATATCAGCCTGTTCAGCAGTGCAGGCTTTTTATTAATACAAAATACTAATGGACGCATTAACAATATCGTCAAAACTAGCATTATCAGCATTCAAATAAACCGAAATGTAGCCATCGTTTTTCAATGATTGACTTTCTGAATCTTTTAGTATGTTTATCTCAAAAAGAGCCCATTCCATACCTGGTATCTCTTCTAAAAAATAGGCATAATCTTCATCATCATAATTTCTGTCAAATTCTGAAAGCGGACGACTGAAGTCATAATGCTTACCTTTGTATTCAAATTCTGCTCGTACTACCATAATTCACCAAGATAAATTTTCTGAATAATAATTTGTCTGCCTTGATTGCTGTTCGCGTGGTGTCAGCACAAGTTTATTCGCAGGATTTTCAATGCATGTCAATTTAGGAGTGTTTCGCAAATTGCTTACTACGACAAGTATGTAGTCTTTTGAGTATTCAAGTGCTTTGTTGTACTCATTTTGTGTCATTCTGATGGAACCTGTCGTTTCACGTAATCCTTTTATTTCTGCTAACACATAATTGTCGGAACACTGAATTTGGAAATCATAACCATCACCCCAAAGGCGTGCATCTTCAAGAATGCCGTCAACAAAAAGAGGAATCGACCGAAAATTATTTATGAAATAGAACTCTGCTTCTTTTCCTGTTTCTTGCAATTGCTTGAATTTCGTTTTCGTAGTAGGGGGTACTTGTGCAGTTGTTAGCACTATGTTTGAGCCAATCTCACGAATATACATTTTTACAATATTTGCATAACTATGAACATCCTCATTGCCAAATAGACTGTCGATAAAAAGTTTTATATGTTCACGTTGATTGCGTTGAAACCACCCACGACGGCCATTGTCGAAATATGGGTCAAAACTATCCATTCTGTTTGACACAGCCTTTACGGTATTAGCCAACCCCATCTCCACAATAAATCTAGCAAAAGCAGATTTTGATGGCATTCCGAACTCAGCTACAAATGCATTGTCGAATTTTGCCAATCCGTAACCGATGAGGTTCATTATTTCGGTATTCTTGTTTTCCATTAATTGCACTATTCTTTTCTTTATGTATTTGAATGCAAAGTTAGTAAAATGTTTGTAAATAATGAAGCAATTTTTTGCAGATTGACATAGTTTAACTATCTAAATGAAAAAAAAGTGATTAAAAGATGATTGTTTTTGGAAAAATGTTGTAACTTTGCAAAAAAAATAAGGACTTAAATATCTTTAAGGGAAGTGAGGTGATTATGCCAAAGTACGGTTACAACAGAGAAAAGGGGATTGATGCAGCTATCAAGAGAATGCTGTCATCCAAAAAGAATGCTATTAAATGGATGCAAGATGCAGGTCTTGTAGATGCAAATGGTCAATTAGCTCCTATGTACAGATGAAGAGAGGACTTTATGCCAATCGTCCCAACCTAACAATCGGATTCCATGGGTGTGACAAATCTGTGGTTGACAAAGTGGCTGTAGGAAAAGAAAATCTTTTAGCCAGTACCAATGATTACGATTGGTTGGGTAGTGGCATCTATTTTTTGGGAGAACAATGAAGAAAGGGCGTGGGAATGGGCGAAGGAATTGTCAAATCGTCCAAACTCAAGCATTAAGAATCCCGCCGTAATTGGAGCCATTATTGATTTGGGATATTGTTTCGACTTGACCGACTCTGCTTATCTCCAAGAACTAAAAAAATCATACGATGCAGCAGTACAATTCAGCAAGTTATCGGGCATTCCTCTGCCCGTAAACAAATCTATTGGTAACTCAACAGACTTGTTGCTAAGGAAGCTGGATTGTTATGTAATTCAAATGATGCACAAATTCAATCGTGAAGTTAACAAACGTGCTTACGATTCTGTGCGCGGTGTTTTCTGGGAAGGCAAGCCACTTTATCCAAATGCAGGCTTTGCTGAGAAAAACCACATTCAAATATGTGTATGTAATCCGAATTGTATCAAAGGCTATTTTCTGCCACGTGAAGTTGACGAGCAGTATCCTATTCCATAAACAAGCATATATATGAAAAAATAAAATGCCCAAATGGACTTTGAAGAAGTTAAATTTCGTATAATGAAGCAAGCGTATTACCAACAATAATATAGAGTTATGGATAAGGGGCAGGAAATAGAATTTCATTTGCATTATATGTTTCAAGAAGATGGCATTCATCAGATGGATGCCAAGATTCACAACGAATGTGAAAAACAATTTCTTCTTGCTCTTGATGCATTGAAAACATATACGGGCAACTTTCATGTTGATGTGAAAGCCCCCAATGAGGGAGGCGTTATAGACGAGTTTGTTCTCATTTTTGATCCTAGTATCGGCGGCTTTGTAAAAATTATTCTTACTGCATTTTCTACATATTATTTTACAAAAAGGGTCAATAAACGTGCAAGCATTCTGAAAGGTGTTGAAATTATAGAAAAAATAAAAGAGAAAAAATTGACAGAAGAAGAGGCTCTTGCTGTAGTTGCAGATGACAAAAAAATACGGAAAATAGTCAGTAACTTTTATAAAACAGCAGAGAAAAATGCGCAAATTGTTAGTATTGAAACGAGTAGTAATGAAAAAGGGCAAAAAGATACTATAATAAAGCGGATTGACAGAAAAGACTTTCAGACACATATGGTTGAAACAGAAAATACGGAAGATTCACAAACTATTGAGGGAACGACAATATCAGTTTTTTCTCCTATTTTACAAAAAGGACACGGCAAGACATGGAGCGGTATTTATTCCGGTAAAACAATTTCATTCAAAATTGAAGATAAGGATTTTTTGGAGCAAGTGTATAATAATGAAGTGAAATTTGGGGCTGCGACGACAATTAAATGTAATTTACAAATAAAAAAGAAACAAATATGGACTATTGATGATCCGATAGTAAAAGAAGATTTTGAATACATAGTAAAAGATGTATTGACATGGGCTGATGATGTGCATTTTCAAAGTGAAACAAAGCGTTATAAGAAAATTAAAGCGGATAAGCAACAGATGTCATTTGATTTTTAATTAGGTAAAAAAGACGATTTTTTAAAGGAAAAATTTTGATATGGAACAGCAATATCCATCGGCATTATTGGAGCGGGCGGTCTCGGAATTTGCGAAGTTGCCGGGCATCGGGCGGAAGACGGCGTTGCGGCTGTCGCTGCACTTGCTTCGGCGGCAGACGGCGGACGTGGATGCCTTCGGCGAGGCGGTCGTGCGGCTGAAACGCGAGGTGAAATACTGCCGCGTGTGCCACAACATCAGCGACGGCGAGGTGTGCCCGATTTGCAGTGACCGACGGCGCGACAGCTCGACGATTTGCGTCGTGGAGAACATTCAGGACGTGATGGCGGTGGAGAACACGCAGCAGTTCAACGGCCTCTACCACGTGCTGGGCGGCATCATTTCGCCGATGGACGGACTGGGACCTGCCGACCTCGAAATCGATTCGTTGGTCAGTAGGGTGGAGCAGGGCGGCATCGAGGAAGTAATCCTCGCGCTGAGTTCGACGATGGAGGGCGACACGACGAACTTCTATATCTCGCGCAGGCTCGCGCACACGGGCGTGCGGCTGAGCGTGATTGCGCGGGGAATCAGCGTGGGCGACGAACTGGAATATACCGACGAGGTGACGCTCGGACGGTCGATTTTGAATCGGACACCGTTGAATAGTTAAAAAGTTAAAAATTAAAAAGTTAAAAATTTTCGGTCGTTGTCAAAGAAAAAATCATCAATTGTCAACCAACGGTCACTGACCGAAGGGAAGTAATTATCAATTAAAAATTAAAAAAATGAATCGAGCACAAAAAATACTGATGATGTCTTTCGTGATGGGCATTGCGCTGACGCTGGCGATGGCCGTCGCAGGCGAAATGAATTGGCTGCCCGTCGGAAAATGGCAGGGCAATAGCAACTTGGAATTCATCGTTCTCACGGTGATGGAACTGGCTCTCATCTGCCTGATTCCCTTGGCTTTACGGCTGTTTAAGTTCAAGAAAATCAAGCAACAACTGGTCGAAAACGGCGAACCGGCACTCATCAAATGGGGACTTATCCGACTCGACATGCTCATCTTCCCGATGTTCCTCAACACGCTGTTCTACTACCTTTTCGGCAACAATTCATTCGGCGTGATGGCCGTCATTCTGTTGCTGAGCCTGTTTTTCGTCTATCCGAGTAAAAAACGCTGCAAAACCGAAGTCGAACCATGAAGAAACTCACCGTCGTCATCGTCAGTTACAACGTGAAGGACTACGTTTGCCAGTGCCTTCTCTCGCTGCGTCGTGCGCTTCGCGACATCGATGCCGAGGTCTGCGTTGTCGATAACCATTCGAGCGACGGCACGGTGGACTTTTTGCGCGAAAAATTCCCTGAAATCAAGGTCATTGCAAGCCCTCACAACCTCGGATTTGCGCGGGCGAACAACATGGCGATTCGGCAGACCGAGAGCGAGTTTGTGCTGCTGCTGAACCCCGACACCTTCGTCGGTGAACAGACCATTCGCCAGAGTCTCGATTTCATGGACGAACACGCCGAGGCAGGCGGTTTGGGCGTACGGATGCTGAAAATCGACGGCAGCGACGCCCTCGAATCGCGTCGCGGACTGCCCACGCCGATGGTCGCGTTCTACAAGATGGTCGGACTGTGCGCCCGATACCCGAAACATCGGCGTTTCGGACAATATTACATGGGCTATCTCTCGTGGGACGAGGCCGCCCGAATCGACGTCATCAGCGGCGCCTACTGCCTGCTGAGGCGCAAGGCTCTCGACGAAATCGGCCTCTTGGACGAGGATTTCTTCATGTACGGCGAGGACATCGACCTGTCGTATCGACTGCTGAAAGGCGGCTACGAAAACTGGTATCTGCCCTCGAAAATCCTGCATTACAAGGGCGAAAGCACCGAAAAATCGTCGTTCCGCTACGTCCACGTTTTCTACAAGGCGATGCTCATTTTCTTCCGCAAGCACTATTCGCAGATGAGCCTGCTGCTGAGCCTGCCCATCAAAATCACGATCTACGGCAAGGCGTTCACGACGCTTCTTCAGATACAAATGGGCAAACTCCGTCGCTATTTGGGCTTCGTCGAGCGTCGTCCGCAGCCGCCGCTCTACATTTTCCTCGCCACCGCCGAAAACCTCGAAAAATGTCGGAAAATCGCCGTGGGCAAAGGGCTTGAAGCGCAATATTTCGAGGCCGTTCCCGACGGTCATTTGTCGATGGAATTGCCTGCCGACCGCCCGATTTGTGCCGTTTACGACACGTCCGCCTACCGATTCGAGGAAATTCTCGAATTGTTCTCGAAAAATCCCGTCGGCAACGTGAAAATCGGCACGTTTTTGCCCGAAAATAATATGATTATCACCGCAGAAGACATACTGAAATGACTGAATTGACGATAAAATTGCGGGCGTTGGAACCCGAAGACCTCGACGAGCTCTACGCCATCGAAAACGACCGCGAAATCTGGGATGCCGGCCTCACGAATGTGCCGTATTCGCGCTATGCGCTGCACGACTACATCGCCCGTCAGCAAGCCGATATTTACGCCGACAGACAAGTTCGCCTCGTCGTTGAAAACGCGGAAAAAATCGTCGTCGGCCTCGTTGATTTGTTCGATTTCAATCCGCAGCATCGTCGGGCGGAGTTGGGCATCGTCGTCAAAAAAACGTTTCGCGGACAAGGCTACGGACAGGCCGCCATCGCAAAAATGCTCGACTACGCGCGAAAAACGCTGCATTTGCACCAGATTTATGCCATTGTCGATGCCGAAAACCACGATTCCCAAAGACTTTTCCATCAGGTCGGCTTCGAGGAGAAAAACCGCCTCAAAGACTGGCTTTTCGACGGCGAAAACTACCGCGATGCCGTCTTTTTGCAGACTTTTTTATAAAAATTTGCGATAAAAGATAAAAAAACGCCGCAAAAATTTGGTGGGAACGAAAAATATGATTACCTTTGCACCCGCAATCAAAACAATGGTGCGTTAGTTCAGTAGGTTAGAATGCCTGCCTGTCACGCAGGAGGTCACGGGTTCGAGTCCCGTACGCACCGCACGAAAACGGATCGGGGTCTTTCAAAAAGACTCCGATTTTCGTATTGCGCAAATTCTTCGCCATTTTTTTCCTCGGAAAAATCAAAAAAAGCCCCGAACCTCTCGGCTCAGGAACTTTCACAAGTGTGATCTAAACATATTGAAGAACTGGTCTGTCTATCAGGACACCAGCGTCAATATCCTTTCGGAACTTCTCAATGGCCTCGCGCACCTTGCCGATACTTTTCTTCGACGGCGACTTCAACCCACTGGAATATTGCCGCAGAAGCGAAGCGTTGATTCCAGCATACTGCGCAAAGGCAGACACATTGATGAAATAGTAATTGAAGAAAGCCCCCACGTCAAAGACAAAATCAAATTCAAGCGCGGGAATTTCACGCCCTTCCTTTCTGCACCAATCTTTTTCTTCCTCATAGCAAAGGTAGAAATCTTCGACGGCCTTACGTGCAGTCTTGCCAGTACCTATCAAGCCAGTGACGTCTTTGTGCTCACCAACCATGAAACAGGAAAACATATCCTTTCCCGTCTCAACAACCACCGTTATCTTCTTTGTCATCATCATATTCAGTTAAAAAGTGACCTTACCGAATCTCGACACGAATCTCATGGAAAAGGAGCCCGGGCTAAAGCCCGAGTTCCTGATAGATAGATTTCAAAGTTCCTTTCGGAACTTCTTCAGTTCCATGCCGTCCGACTCATGCCTTCTTTCCGTTGCCGGAATTCATCCAGCAGTCGTGACGAGCACCATGATGAAGTAGGAAGCATCCCGCTTTCCTTAACTTCTTGTACAACTCGTTGTACTTCATGTTTCAATACATTTAGATCACTTTGTCCTTATTGGACGACGCAAAAGTAACTATTTTGTTATTATTACGCAAATTTTTCACCAATTATTTTCGCAAAAATCCGTTTTTTAACACAGTTTTGACACTTTTTTGCGTATAACGCTCGTTAGAAATAACTTTTAGATGATTTTCTGATACGCCAATCGCTCGTCGCCTGAAAGCAAATGGATGATGCCGCAATAGGAAAAACCATGCTTGAGGATGTTGTGCTGCATAATTCGATTGTCCTTGTGCGTGTCGATGCGGATGTTGCGCTCACGTGCGAAACAGAAGTCCATGATGCTGTCGAAAATGCCGTGA
>JAFYJH010000026.1 GCA_017538195.1 Prevotella sp. | reverse complement strand
GAGGGGCGTCAGCAAGTGGGTGTTGGAGAAAATCATCCATGAGGACGAAAAACTTAGCAGGCTCAAAATTACAAAAGACTATCGACTTTTCTTGCCTGACTATGACAATATGGAAATCAAAATGGGACCGTTGCCCAAAGCGATTTTCCTGTTGTTTCTGAAGCATCCCGAAGGAATTGTCTTTAAAGACCTCCCAGACTATCGGGAAGAGTTGCTTGGCATCTATAAAAAGGTGAAGTCAGACCTTTTCTCAGTTCAGTCGGAAAACAGCATTGAGAATGTGACGAATCCGAATGAAAATCACATCAATTATAATTGTTCAAGAATTGCGGAAGCATTCTTGTCTCGATTTGACAAAAGACTCGCAGAATATTACTATATCGATGGCAGAAGAACTGAAGCAAAGAAAATCAGTCTGCCAAGAGAATTTGTGGAGTGGGAGAGTGAGATTTAGTTGAAAATTCGCAAATTGTCGAATCTTTTTTTTCGGTTTTTAGGAAAAAGTTACGAAAAATATTCTTTGAATTTGCATTTAATTGTAGCCTCGTAGAGGCTTGTTCTCAATAGCCCCGCACAAGCCGCAGGCGCAGTGTGGGGTTGCTTCGCCGCGTTCCCGTCCAGCGTCCCGTCGGGACGGGCTCTCTGTATCGAAATCGCGTCTCTCCGAGACGCATAGCCATCATGCCGTGACACTCCCCATGCTGCGCTTCGCTTGTATGGGGTTATTGAGAGTATGTGCCTTGGCACATTTTTTTTGAGGGATGACGATAAAATCATTCGATTTTCGACAAGTTTTTTTGCAAATTTGCAATAAGTTCTTAAAAGTTGCGAAAAAAAAACGTGAAATCGATTTTTTTTTTGTATTTTTGCAGGTCAAATGAAGATGTTAATATGAATCATATCAGAAATTTTTGCATAATAGCCCATATCGACCACGGCAAATCGACGCTTGCCGACCGGTTGTTGGAGTACACGAAAACGATTCAAATCACCGAAGGGCAGATGCTCGACGATATGGATTTGGAGAAAGAGCGCGGTATCACGATTAAGAGTCACGCGATTCAGATGGAATATAAAGCCCCCTCCCTGCCTCCCCCAACTGGGGGAGGGGATACTTACATCCTGAACTTGATCGACACGCCGGGACACGTCGATTTCAGTTACGAGGTGTCGCGTTCGATTGCCGCCTGCGAGGGTGCGCTATTGGTGGTGGATGCCACGCAGGGCGTGCAGGCGCAGACGATTTCGAACCTCTACATGGCGATTGAGCACGACCTTGAAATCATCCCCGTCATCAACAAAATCGACATGCCGAGTGCGATGCCCGACGAGGTGGAGGACGAAATCGTGGAATTGCTGGGCTGCAAGCGCGAGGAAATCCTGCGGGCAAGCGGAAAAACGGGTGAGGGCATCGAGGAAATCCTGCGGGCGGTCGTCGAGCGCGTTCCGCCACCCACGGGCGACCCCGAAGCACCGTTGCAGGCGTTGATTTTCGACTCGGTTTTCAATTCGTTCCGAGGCATCATCGCTTATTTCAAGATTGAAAACGGCGTGATTCGCAAGGGCGACAAGGTGAAATTTTTCAACACGGGGATGGAATACGATGCCGACGAAGTGGGCGTTTTGAAGATGGAAATGAAACCGCGACAGGAGTTGCGCACGGGCGAAGTGGGCTACATCATCAGCGGAATCAAGGACGCGAAGGAGGTGCAGGTCGGCGACACGATTACGCACGTCGGAAAGCCCTGTGCAAAGGCGATTGAGGGTTTTCAGGAAGTGAAGCCGATGGTGTTCGCTGGCGTTTATCCGATTGACCCGACCGACTACGAAAACCTGCGCGCGTCGCTCGAAAAATTGCAGTTGAACGACGCTTCGCTGACCTTCCAGCCCGAATCGTCGGTGGCTCTCGGATTCGGCTTCCGCTGCGGATTCTTGGGACTTTTGCACATGGAAATCGTGCAGGAACGCCTCGACCGAGAGTTCAACATGGATGTGATTACAACCGTGCCGAATGTGTCGTATATGGTCTATACGAAGCAGGGCGAATCGAAGGAGGTTCACAACCCGTCGGGACTGCCCGAACAGGTGATGATCGACCATATCGAGGAGCCGTACATCCGCGCCAGCATCATCACGACCGCCGATTTCATCGGGCCGATCATGAAACTTTGCCTCGACAAGCGCGGTGAGCTCATCAAACAGGAATTTGTCAGCGGAAATCGCGTCGAACTGCATTTCTACCTGCCTTTGGGCGAGATTGTCATCGATTTCTACGACAAGTTGAAGTCGATTTCGAAGGGTTACGCCTCGTTCGACTACCATATCGACTCGTTCCGTCCGTCGAAACTCGCCAAACTCGACATTCTGCTCAACGGCGAGCCGGTCGATGCGCTCTCGACGCTGACCCATCAGGACAATGCCGTGACGCTGGGTCGAAGGATGTGCGAAAAACTCAAGGAACTCATTCCGCGACAGCAGTTCGACATCGCGATTCAGGCTGCCATCGGCGCGAAAATCGTTGCTCGCGAGACCATCAAACAGGTGCGAAAGGACGTGACGGCGAAGTGCTACGGCGGCGACGTGACGCGAAAGCGCAAACTGCTCGAAAAACAGAAGCGAGGCAAGAAGCGCATGAAGCAAATCGGTAACGTGGAAGTGCCGCAGAAGGCGTTTTTGGCGGTGCTGAAGTTGGATTAGCCCCCTCCCGACCTCCCCCAACTGGGGGATTTTCGAGGAGGGAGGAGCGAGGAGGGAGGATTTCCTCTTCGGATTCCTGAGAAAAAGACAATTAAATCAACGAACTATAACCTAATAAATTGAAGAAAAGACGATGAAAAGAGGTTTTGTGAAAACACCGCGCGACATTGCCCGCGAACTGGCTCGGCGTTACAGTACGATGAC
This sequence comes from Prevotella sp., assembly GCA_017538195.1. Lineage (GTDB taxonomy): Bacteria > Bacteroidota > Bacteroidia > Bacteroidales > Bacteroidaceae > Prevotella. The sequence continues at coordinate 5,158 of JAFYJH010000026.1, read as the reverse complement.
GCACGAGGAACTTGACATGCTCGAAGAAATCCTTGTTCCGCTCAAGTTCAACAAGGGCGAGATGATTCTGCGCGAGGGCGAGGTTTGCCGCCACATCTATTTCATAGACAAGGGTCTGATTCGCCAGTTCTACTACAAAAACGGCAAGGAAGTGACCGAGCACCTCGGCGACGACCACACGATTTTCATGTGCATCGAGAGCCTTTTCCGCGAGGAACCCACGCATTTGCAGGTCGAGTCGCTCGAACAGACTTTCGTCTATGCCATGCCGAAGGACAAACTCGAAGTGGTCGCACTCCACAGCGTGAACATCCAGATGATGTATCGAAAAATCCTCGAGGAATCGCTCATCATCTCGCAAATCCACGCCGACTTGATGCGCTTCGAGACCGCGCAAGACCGCTATATGAAGATGTGCAAACTCTATCCGCAGGTCATCCTTCGCGCACCGCTCGTCTATATCGCCAACTACCTGCAAATGACGCCCGAAACGCTCAGTCGCGTCCGCAGTGCGGCCTATCACAGCGAAACGACATGAACACGCTGCTGGCAACGGACTTGGTGACTCGGCTGACGGATTACGACACGACGGCTTTGCTTGCTGTGAACGGACTTCGCGCCGACGTGATGGACACGTTTATGTGGTGTGTCAGCGGAAAATTCGAGTGGATTCCGCTCTATGCCGCCCTGATTTACGTGCTTTTTCGCAATTTCCATTGGAAAATGGTGCTGGCGATGCTTGTGGCGGTCGGTCTTGTCTTTGCGCTGACCGATGCGTTCACCTCGCAGATTCTGCGTCCGGCGGTGGCACGACTGCGACCGAGCAACCTCGACAATCCCGTCAGCGCGATGGTGCACGTTGTCAATGACTATCGCGGTGGCAGTTACGGTTTTCCGTCGGCCCATTCGAGCAACACGTGGGGCTTGTCGTTTCTGATGTTTTGGCTGTTGCGCAACCGTTGGCTGACGCTGTTTTTAGCGTTCTGGGCCACGCTGCAATGCTATTCGCGGCTCTACCTCGGCGTTCATTATCCGGGCGATTTGTTGGCAGGAATGTTGGTCGGATTCGTCAGTGCGACGGTGGTTTATTTCGTATTCCGACGCATCACGAAGTACGAAAATCCACCCGAAATCCGCCATTTCTACGTACCCATCGCAGTCGGAACGTTCACGCTGATTGTTTTCCTCGTCTATTCGATTTTTCCCTGAAATGTTTTCAATAAAATATTCGATTCTTCAATAAAAAACATCCGATTTTTCAATAAAAACATCCGATTTTCCAATGACTCTGAAGCCGATAGCCCATTTCCATTCGCCGTTTTCCACGAAGTTCGGCATCCCGAAGCAGAGCGGTCTTGTGGCCGATTTGCGGGGCGAGATCGTCTTTGAACCGAACTTCCGAAATGCCGATTTCGTCAGGGGTTTGGACGAATTCGACTACCTTTGGCTGATTTGGGAATTTTCGACGAATCGCCACGCGGCAGCGAGTCCCGTCGTGCGTCCGCCGGTGCTTGGCGGCAACGAGAAAATCGGCGTTTTTGCGACGCGCTCGCCCTTCCGACCCAATCCGTTGGGCTTGTCGGCGGTGCGCTTGGAAAGCATCGAAATGACCGACGCTCGTGGTCCTGTGATTCACGTTCTCGGTGCCGATTTGATGGACGGAACGCCGATTTTCGACATCAAGCCCTACATCGCCTACGCCGACAGCCACGCCGATGCGCGTTGCGGCTTTGTCGATCGGCGCGAGTGGCCGAAACTCGAAGTCGTCGTGCCCGATTTCGTCCGAAACGCCTTTTCGGAAGCGGAAATCGAGGTCTTGCGCCATACCTTGGAACTCGACCCTCGACCGCACTATCAAAATGATCCGCAAAAGGTCTATGGAATGTCATTCGCCGGTCGCGATGTCCGTTTCCGCGTCGCCGACGGTGTTCTGACGATTGTCGAAATTGTTAGGGAGAAACATTTGAACAAAAACATTTAAAACGAAAGGACAAGATATGTACATACCACCATTTACAGTTAGTGCAGAAGCCATCAACCTGATAGCGGAGATTTCTGGTCAGATTGAACGTTACGCCATCCGACTGGAACAGGAAGACGGCTTGCGTCTGCGAAAGGCAAATCGCATCAAAACCATCCATTCGTCGCTGGCCATCGAGGGCAATACGTTGTCGGAAGATGAAGTTCGCGACATCATCGACGGCAAGAATGTGGTGGCTCCTGTCAAGCAGATTCAAGAGGTCAAGAATGCCATTGCCACCTACGAACTCTATCCGACGCTGAATCCTTTCAACATGAAGGACCTGCTGAAAGCACATCGCGTGATGATGCAGGCTTTGCTTGATGATGCCGGAAAGTTTCGCCGTTCAGGAGTGGGTGTGTTTTCTGAGAAAGGTCTCGTCCATATGGCACCTCCCGCAGACCGTGTGCCGACGCTGATGGGCGACTTGTTCGACTGGCTGAAAGCATCGAATGATCATCTTCTCATCCGCTCCTGCGTGTTCCACTACGAGTTTGAGTTCATCCATCCCTTTATCGACGGCAATGGTCGCACGGGTCGTCTGTGGCAGTCGCTCATTCTGGGCAAGTTGCATCCGTTGTTTGAGCATTTGCCAGTAGAGAACATGGTCTATGCTAATCAGCGAGCTTACTACGATGCCATCACAGCCAGTACCAATGCAGGGCAGTCTGGGCCGTTCATCGACTTCATGCTGAACGAAATTTATGAAACGCTGAAATCGCACCAAGGGGAAGAGTTGCCATCGGACAATGCCAATCCTATTGATAAGCAGTTCGGTGTAAAATTCGGAAAAGAGTTCGGCGCAAAGTTCGGTGTAAAGTTCGGTGCAAATGAAAAACAAGTCCTAATCCTTCTCGACGAAACCCCCAGTTTGTCGGCAGCAGAGATAGCCAAACTCATCCGTATCAGCAAGCGTGGTGTGGAGAAACAACTGAAGAAATTTAAAGATTTGGGAGTCATCACCCGACAAGGCAGTGACAAAACCGGTTTATGGATTGTCAATAAAAATAGTGCAGGATAAAGTGCAGTTTATCGTGCAGTTTTTGATGGAAAAAACTTTTGAACAGATAAAAAAGTGGCGCAAAAATTTGTCAGATAATAGAAAAATTGCTATCTTTGCAAAGTCAAATCACAAAACGATGAAAAGTTCAGAACTACATAGAAGGTTCACTAAAGCCGGATGGAAATTCGACCACGCAGAAGGCAGTCACTACTATTATGTAAAAAATGGTCAGATGACGGAGCCGATTCCTTATCACGGTGCAAAAGAAATGGGAAAGGGAATTGCCAGCAAACTAATCAGAAAATATGGAGTGTAGAAACTCCCCGAAAAATAAAATTATAGCAGATATGGAAAAAATTATAATGGTTTTAGAGAGGTCGAAAGACTTGTATTGCGCTTATTCTGACAACTGCGACGGAATTTATGCGGCAGGGGACACAATGGAGGAAGCAAAGGCCGATGCCTACAGAGCGATTGAAGGCATCAAGCGCAACCTGCCCGAAGACCGCTGGCCGAAGCAGATCAAGGGTGAGTTTGAAATCGAATGGAAGTTCGACGTGCCGAGTTTCTTGGAATATTACAGCAACTTTATGTCGTTGGCTGGTATGGAGCGGATGACGGGCGTAAACCAGAAACAACTCTCGAACTACCTGAACCACCGCGCCGTTCCGCGTAGGAAACAAGCCGACAGAATTGTCACGGGAATTCACCGATTCGCCCGCGAACTCTTGAGCATTACGCTCTGATGCTACGATGAATTAGATAAACTCATCAACGCGTAAGTTCAATTAAGAAATGCAACATTTGGGATTAGCGGTAACAAATAAGGAGATGCGCAAATGAAAGAAGAACTGAGAAAACATTTTCTTGATGCCCTTCATGAATATCATTCGCTGGGGATTGCAGAACAGATAGACTACCAGAAATTCTATCTGTATTCGCTGATTACCCATTCGACGGCCATCGAAGGTTCTACGGTGACGGAGATAGAGATCCAACTACTGTTCGACGAAGGAATTACTGCCAAAGGGCGCAGTCTGCAAGAACAGATGATGAACCTCGACCTGAAAGCAGCATACGAGCACTCTATGCGATTGGCTCATCAGCATACAGATTTCACCGTTGAAAAGTTGAAAGAACTGTCGGCCATCGTGATGAAGAATACAGGAGCATCATACAACACGGCACAAGGCTCGTTCGATGCTTCGAAAGGCGACCTTCGGCTCGTTGGCGTTACGGCAGGCATTGGCGGACGCTCCTATATGAATTTCCTGAAAATACCAACCAAATTGGCGGAATTGTGCCAACAATTAAACGAGCGCCGACAAACATTATTAAAAAGCAGCGACATCGTCGAACAGTATTTACTGAGCTTCGATGCCCATTATCAGTTGGTGACCATCCATCCTTGGGTGGATGGCAATGGCCGCATGTCGCGATTGGTGATGAACCATCTGCAATATGAGTTTGGATTGGTGCCCGTAAAAATCATCAGGGAAGACAAGGCCGAATATATCCAAGCACTGATAGATTCGCGTGAACAGGAATCGCTTGAACCTTTCCGTGAGTTTATGATGGAAGAACATATCCGAAACATCAGTAAAGAGATAGAAGAATTCAAGAAATCGCAGTCAGATGACCCGATAAAAGCCAATTTTGACCCGATAAAGACCGATTCTGACCCGATAAAACAGAAATTGTATCGGGCAATTTCGCAAGACGGAACGCTCAATTATGCCGAATATGCAGCCCAAATAGGCGTTTCGGAAGCCACCGTCAAGCGTCGCCTCGGAGAATTGAAAAACGACGGTATCATCATCCGAGTTGGCAGCAATAAGACTGGATATTGGAAAGTAAGCATAGAATAAACTTTGTTGCAGTTTTTGATGGAAAAAACTTTTGAACAGATAAAAAAATGGCGCAAAAATTTGATTTGTCACAAAATTATTGTAACTTTGCAAACGTGAAAATTCTGAATAAACAGGAATAAAGAGAGTTTTTCAACGGAGTAGTAACCATTAAAAAATGAAGTAAGAAACAGACAGTGACATCGTGAATTAGGGATTTGGCCGAGCACAGCGGAGCCTGCCCACAGGGAGAATTGACAACAAAAACTATTAACACAAAGGTCGTTC
>JAFYJH010000025.1 GCA_017538195.1 Prevotella sp. | reverse complement strand
TTGGGGGGAGGTTGGGAGGGGGCCTCAATACTCCCAGACGCAGCCCCAGTCTGAACCGAGGTCGAAGCCTTTCGCGCCCGGGTCGAGATCGCCGTCCTCGTCCACGCCGCCGTAGCCGGGGCCAGTTCCGTCGCCAATGTCACCTGTCACGCCGCTGGTCGTCATCAAGTCGCTGTTGCCGACGACAAGCATTTTCACACGAGGTTGAATATATTCTTGCTTTTTCATTGCTTTACTTTTTTTTTAGGAGTTCAGGAGTTGCAGGAGTTCAGGAGTTACAGACGATAGTCTTTCCTCCCTACTCCTTGCTCCTTACTCGATGATTATTACTTGACGACGACCTTGCGTCCGTCCTTGATGTAGATTCCCTTCTTCTTCGGCTCACCGTTGAGCTTCATTCCGTCGATAGAATACCAGCCTTCGCCAAATTCTTCACTCTTCATTCTTAATTCTTCATTCAACGAAGTTGTTTCGCCGTCGTTGATGACAAGGCCAATCTTCGCTCCGGCACTGCCGTCCACGACACTTGTCAAAACATCGTAGAAGTCGAAGTAGGCGCGGAAGCCTTTCATCTTCGTCAGACCCTTCGAATAGTAGAAGTTGCCGCCGCTGAGGAACAAGTAGAACTCTTCCAAAGTCGTGTTGGCGACATACGTGCCGACAAAGCTGTTGTAGAACCATTTACTTCCGATTCTCTTTTTGTCGCGATCCACGCTCGGCGCTTCTTCGGGCACGATGTCCACGTTGTCGGCTGTGAATTCCGTCACGGGACTCGACACCTTAATCAGATAAGGATGATTAGCTTCAATGACGGCAGGCGACACGGGCGAGAAGTTCACCTTGATAGCCGTCACATCGCCGTCGCCGTTCTCGGTGACATCGCAGCCTGTGAAGTCGCAGAGCTGCACATCCGAGCCGAAGGCAGCCGTCACCTGCTCGTTGCTCATTGCGAAGGGCAGGCAGATGGTTCCCCACTCGTTGGCGGCAATCGTGCGCTTCACGAGCACGTTCACGCCCTCGGCGGCTTCTGGCGCTTCCGTCGAATTCTCGTCGAGCGTCACCAAGTCCACCACTTTCACCGTGAAGGTCACGTCGCTTAAAGCATTAACGGCATCGGCATTCGCAGTGATAAACCTAAAATTGGTGATAATCACTTCGTATTCACCTACAGGAACATCGGCGGCCACTGTAAACGCAACGCTGCCGGGCACAAAATCACCTGTGGGAATCGTCGGAACGGGCTTCGATGACCACATATTTAGACCAACTACGTGGGCTCTGTAAATGCCACCTTCATTTTCTCTGTATTTGATTTCTCCCACATTGAGCGTTCCGCCTGTCCACAACGGATTAACCGTGTTGTTTTCGGTGGAAGGAGTCGTGAAACCCGCTCTCGGGAACACAATGTCATACTCAAAATCAGTGTACTCTCCGCCCCCGACATTAACCGTCAGGGTGTAGAACGCCGTTTCACCCGGCAAGACTTCTACATCATTGGGCGCATAAATTGTCTGCGCCGTTGCTGTTTTGCCAATGGCAAGGAACAACAGTAAATAAATGATTTTCTTCATTTTCTTTCTTCTTTTTTATATTTAATCCAAAGTTTTATTCAAAACCATTCTGACATCCTGTGTATTGATGCTGCCATCCTGATTGATGTCAAGCACCGACTCATCCTCCACGACACCGCCCTTGAAGATTTCTTCCGTCCAGCCGGCGGCGATATACGCGTCGCGCGTGCCGAAGGGAACAATCAGTTGGCAGTTTTCTGGAATATCCGATGTGCCGCCAAAGCAAAGGTAATGAAACGTGAGGGGTTCTCTCCACTTCACAGTCAGCGTTTCGAGGTCGCGATGGAAGACAGCCCTGCCGAGTTGCTCCACACTTGCGGGAACAACCAACTGGGTGACTGTTCCACCACCTTTCCAAACACCATTACTGGTAAAGCTACGCACACCTTCGGGAATTATCGGGTTATTGGTGGAGATGTGGAGTGCTTTTTGCGTTTCCTTTACGATGATGGCATTGCGATAGATGCCCGACTCATACACGGGGTTTTCCTCGTCAAAAACAATCAACTTCAAATTAGCACATGAGGTAAAAGCGGATTCGTTGACGGTCTGAACACTGGCAGGTATGAAGATTTCTTTCAAGCCAGATGAACTAAAGGCAGATGACCCGATGCTCTCCAACGAGTTGGGCAGTTCGATGCTCTCCAACGAAGAACATCCGGAGAAAGCGTAATTAACGATTTCTGTGAGGGCCTGCGGCAAACGGATGCTCTCCAATGAAGAACAACCGGCGAAAGCGGAAAGGCCGATGCTCGTGACGGTTTGCGGAAGCGTAACGCTCTTCAGGTTCGTGCATTGACTGAAAGCCCTTGCTCCGATTTCCGTCAGTCCGGTGAAATATTGCAGTTCGTCGAAGGTTTCGATTGTGCTGTTGTTTTGGAACACAGTCGTCGCGTTGCCCAACTCCGTCACGCTCTGCGCCTCTTCATAGCTCAGTTCGCCGTCGCCGTCGGTGTCCCAGTTCGCCACGCAGATTTGCTTCACGGCATCGTCGGCGAACTCAATGGTCGGAATCCGCTTGAACGTAACCACGATGTTGCCTCCGCCCGTCACGGTTTTCGTACACGAGCCGTCGGCGCTAGCCACCATCGCCTCCTTGACGCCGTTCCGCCAGTATTCGCCCAGTTCGTAGCCTGCGTCGGGAATGATTGTCAGCGTCTCGCTATTGTTCTTGGTAACGTAGAAGGTCTGCTGACCGCCGCTTGCCGTTCCAGAGCCGACTTTCACCTTGCCGCCCTCTTCGGCGTTCAGGTCGAATTTGTCCCGCGTGTCATCCGCCATAACCTGTATATAGGTGTAGGCGGCACTCACATTCTCAAGTGTGTATTGATACGCGAAGCCAACATTTTGTGTTGATAATTTTGTCATTTGAGATAATATGTCCTTGCCGTTCAAAAACACGGCTGTAATCTTTGAGGCGGCTGAGAGAGGTCTGACACTGATTTGGCAGTTCCCATACTTGTCCACCTGAAAGGTCTGAGTGCCAGCGGTAGTCATTACGTTGCCCCCGGTGTTAATAAAAGAGGGGTTTCCCTGAGCGGTAGTCGTGTTGGTTACCACAATGTTCACCTTCTCGTCGGGTGCGGCGTAGGGCTTCACGTCCTTGAACTCGCACCACACGGCCTGTGTCGCCTTCATTTGGTCGCACTCCTCCTGCGTCTTGCCTGCGACGTAGGCGGTGATGCTGCCGATTCTGCCGTTGGCGAAATACTTGCTTCCTTCGCCCGAAAGCGTGGTGGGTGCGCCGCGCTTGAAGTAGATGGTCGTCAGCTTCGGGCATAGGATGGGGGCCATATTAGGCGAAAAATATACACCATTCTCAAAAGTAATGGTTTCCGCATTGGGAAGTGAGATGGTTCCATACAGATAAGTCCCCCCATTAAAAGTAATGGTTTCTGCATTGGGAAGTGAGATGGTTCCATACAGGTCAATGCTCCCCTCAAAGGTGAGGTTTTTCACCCCCGAGAAGGTGACAGAGCCGCTACTATAATAATTAACACGTGACACACTATACGTACTGCCACCGTTTGTGACGGAGGCTGGAATGACAAGCGTTTCTGCCGTGCCTGTATAGGATACGACTGCAACATAAGAATTATAATCGTAATACCCAACCCCATTGACTGTGAAGTTTGGCGTTTCCTGCGCCAATGCGCTCTGTGCCCCTGCGGTGAGCAGTAGCAGTGTGATGATTGCGTTTCGCAGCCTTTGTGCCGCTCGTGGGTGCAGCCTTTGTGCCGCCTGCGAGTGCATCGCTCGTGGATGCCTCTGTTCGTGAACTCTTGTTGTTTTGTCCATAATCTTTAATTTTTTAAAAGTTAATAATAAATTGATTGATAAATGAAAATAAATTCTTGATTATTTTGTTATTCCTGTACTTATTCGTAACTTTGTCGCCGTAAACCATTCAAATTGTTTTGTTATGACAACTATGCAGATGAATACGGCCATTTTTCGCGAACTGAGCCAGATGCAGAACGACGAGGTGCTGCTCGGCCGCGCCTTGAAGTCGCTGCGCCGCGTACGCCGCGAGCGCAAGAAAGAGTTTGCCGCCGACCCCACGCTGATGACGAAGGAGGAGTTCTTCCGTCGCATCGACGAGGCCGAAGCGCAGTATGAGCGGGGCGAGTACACCGAATTACTCCCCGGCGAAGACCTAACCGCTCATTTGAGGAGGGTCGGCTATGACATATAGAGTATTCAACACGAAAGATGCCGACAGGGATTTGGCACGTCTGGCCAAGAGCGAACCGAAATTCTTCCAGAAAGCACAGCAGCTCCTTGAAGAATTGAGGACGCATCCGCGCACGGGTACGGGACAGCCCGAACCGCTTCGCGGCAACCGCCGTGGCCAATGGTCGCGACGCATCAGCCAGAGGCACCGGCTGGTATATACGATTCACGACGATGTGGTGGTCGTGCTTGTTCTCGCGGCCTACGGACATTATGGTGACAAGTGAGGTCATACTTCCTTTGTTTTTAGGTTCAAAAAAAGTATGCTTGCAAGCGGCGTCGGCGGAGGGCAAAATGGCCGAGAACGCCCTATTTGTAGAGAGAGAGAGAGAGAGGATGCTTGTCCCAAGCCGACGACGCGCGGAAAGCGCGCGTCATCGCCGTCGTCGCTTGGGCGACGATGGCGAGGATGGCAAGCGGTGCGGCGAACAGCACGGCGGCAGCCACGCCGAAAATGGCAGCGGCTTTCTGGCTACTGCTGTAGGGCGGCGGTGTATGGCTCAAATTTAGTCTCTGCATCGTCGTCATTTGCGATTGAGAAATGATAAAATGAAATGCCTCTGTCTATAATTCGGGTGCAAAGGTAGCAATTTTTTTGTAAATTTCAATGGTTTTCTTGGAAAAAGTGAAAAAAACGAAAATTTTTTCGTAATTTTGGAGAAATTACTTTCGCTCGAGAATGAAAAGAAAAACGGTTTTTTCTTTTGTATTCTGCTCGCTTATTCGTAACTTTGCCGCCGAAAACTAAAATTTTTAAGCTAATGACAGCAGTACAATTGCAATTGAACTCGGAACTTTTCGGGGCTCTGAAAGTGATTTCCGAGGACGAGGGCCTGATGAAGAAAGCCGTGAAATCGCTGAAGCGACTGGCTTCCAAGAAGCAGGCGGCAGACGAGACGGAATATATCTTGTCCTCGCCTGCGATGGCCGAAATTCTCCGACAGGGCGAGGAAGACATCAAGAACGGACGGGGTACCGTCGTCAAAATCGAGGACCTATGGAAATAGTTTTCTTGCCTCAAGCGCTGAAAGACAGGGACTATTGGAAGCAAACAGGCAACAAGCGCATTATGAAGCGCATCACAGCCTTGCTTGCCGACATTCAGCAGCATCCGTTTAAGGGCATCGGCAAGCCTGAACCACTCAAAGGAAATCTGCAAGGGAAGTGGTCGCGACGCATCACCGACGAACACCGTATGGTGTATTCGGTCAGCGACGGACGTATCTACGTTTATGTCTTTTCGCTGCGCTATCATTATGCAAAATAGCCCCGTCATTTGTTGCAAAGAATAAAATTTAAGGATAAATGATTGAATAACAATGAAAAAAATTGGATTAGACTTGACGAAAGCGGCGTGCTTCCTTGGCGAAGGCGCAGTGAAGGCTTTCGAACCGAAAGTGAAGGCGGCACAGTTGTCGATGGAAGACGGCACGTGTCCGGGTAATGATTTTTTGGGTTGGCTGCATTTGCCGACGGAAATTTCAGAGGCATTTTTGGACGAAGTGCAGGCGGTGGCCGACACGCTTCGCGAAAAGTGCGAAGTGGTGGTTGTGGCTGGCATCGGAGGTTCGTATCTCGGTGCTCGCGCCATCATCGAAGCCCTCGGCAACTCGTTTGCGTGGCTGAAAGCCTCCCCCAGTGGGGGGAGGTTGGAGGGGGCTTCCCCCATCATCCTCTTCGCCGGCAACAACATCGGCGAGGACTATCTTTTCGAACTCACGGAATACCTGAAAACCAAGCGTTTCGGCGTGATTAACGTCTCGAAATCGGGCACGACGACCGAAACCGCGCTGACGTTCCGCCTGCTGAAGAAGCAATGCGAGGAACAACGCGGCAAGGACGAGGCTCGCGAGGTGATCGTGGCAGTGACGGATGCGAAGCGCGGTGCTGCGCGTACCTGCGCCGACAAGGAAGGCTACAAGTCCTTCGTGATTCCCGACAACGTGGGCGGTCGTTTCTCGGTGCTCACGCCGGTCGGTCTGCTGCCCATCGCCTGCGCCGGATTCGACATCAAGGCGTTGGTCAAGGGTGCGCAGGATATGGAAAAACAGTGCGGCAAGGATGTTCCGTTTGAGGAGAACATCGCTGCGCAGTATGCCGCCGTGCGCAACGCGCTCTACGAGAGTGGCAAGAAGATTGAAATCATGGTGAACTATCAGCCGAAACTGCATTTCATCGCCGAATGGTGGAAACAACTCTACGGCGAGTCGGAGGGCAAGGAGGGCAAGGCGATTTTCCCGGCCTCGTGCGACTTCACGACCGATTTACATTCGATGGGGCAGTGGATTCAGGACGGTGAGCGGTCGATTTTCGAGACCGTCATCAGCATCGAACAGCCGCAGCATCGCGTCGATTTCCCCTTCGACGAGGAAAATCTCGACGGACTGAACTTCCTCGCTGGAAAGCGCGTCGATGAGGTGAACAAAATGGCTGAACTCGGCACTCGCTTGGCGCACGTCGATGGCGGTGTGCCGAACATCCTCATCACGATGCCGAAACTCGACGAATACTATCTCGGTCAGTTGATTTATTTCTTCGAACTCGGTTGCGGCATCAGCGGCAATGTGCTCGGCGTGAATCCGTTTAATCAGCCGGGCGTGGAGGCGTACAAGAAGAATATGTTTGCCCTGCTCAACAAACCGGGCTATGAGGCTGAGTCGAAGGCGATTCAGGAGAGGTTGAAAGGTTAAAAGGTTATAAGGTTGTAAGGTTTTTAGGTTGTAAAATGGCAAGATTTTGGCCCGAAGCGGTGCTGTTCGACATGGACGGCGTGCTCTACGACTCGATGCCGAATCACGCTGTGGCTTGGCAACAGGCGATGGCGCAGTTCGGCATCACGATGACGGCGGAGGACGCTTACGCTACGGAGGGCGCGCGTGGAGTCGATACCATCAAAAAGATGGTGTGGGCGCAGCAGAATCGCACGATTTCGACCGACGAGGCGATGCGGATGTACGAGGCGAAGGCGAAAATCTTCCACTCGATGCCGCAGGCGAAGATTTTCGACGGCGTTTTCGACTTGATGCAACTGTTCAAGGACAAGGGTTGTGCCATCGGCATCGTCACGGGCAGTGCCCAACGACCGCTCATCGCCCGAATGTTGGCTGATTTCGCCGATTTCGTCGATGAAAGTTGCGTCGTTACCGCCTTCGATGTGGAACGCGGAAAACCTGCGCCCGACCCTTATCTGATGGGGATGGAGAAATGCGCTTGCACCGACGCGAAACGCTGTTTGGTCGTCGAAAATGCGCCTTTGGGCGTGGAGGCTGCCGTCGCCGCAGGTTGTCGAACAATCGCTGTGAATACTGGGCCTTTGGCAGATGAAATTTTATCGAACAAAGGGGCTGAGCGAATCTTCAAAAGCATCCGCGAACTATACAATTTTTGGGTTGAATCCTACAAAAAAGAAGTCGTTTTATGCTGATTCCACGAAAAATCATCCTGATTCTTGCGATGACGCTGCTGTCGGCGGTCGAAATGGCGGCGCAGAGCGAAATTTTCCGTGCCGACACGCTCAGCGACGCGGTTTTCAGTCGGATGCAAGGCCGTTCCTATCCGAAAAACTGCACCATTCGACGCGCCGATTTGCGCCTGCTCACGCTCACTTACTGCGATTTCGACGGCGCGACGCAACAAGGTGAACTCGTCTGCAACAAGTCGATTGCCCAAGACCTCATCGAAATTTTCCGCGAACTCTACCGCCAACGCTATCCGATTGCCCGAATCGCCCTCATCGACGACTTCGACGGCGACGACGAACAATCGATGCAGGCCAACAACACCTCGTGTTTCTGCTATCGTGCCGTCAGCGGCGGCCAAAAACTCTCGAAACACGCGCAGGGACTCGCCATCGACCTCAATCCGCTGCAAAATCCCTACGTGAAACGACGCAAGGACGGCACGCTCGTCGTACAGCCGAAAACCGCCCGATTCTACGCCAATCGCTCACGCAATTTCAAACACAAAATCACGCGCAGCGACCTTGCCTATCGCCTTTTCACGCAGCACGGTTTCCGCTGGGGAGGCGATTGGCGCACGCTGAAAGACTATCAGCATTTCGAGAAATAATCAAATGACCACGGCTGTTCCGCTCGTGGCGACCATCAGCATCGAATTGCCCTGTCCGAGCGTTTCGTAGTCGATGTCGATGCCTACGACGGCATTCGCGCCGATAATGGTTTCGCCCGTCACCACGCCCTTGTATTCGCGGATGGTGCGGCCTTCAATGGTTGGGGTTGTTGAGAGAATCATCATATTTTTGAATTGTTTAAAGTGTAATTTCGCCCGATCCGAAACAGCGGTGGAAATCGCGGTCGTAGATGACGCAGAACTGCCCGGGCGCAACGCCCTGCACCCAACGGTCGGCGTGGACAAGATAATTGCCGTCGCCGAGGTCGTCGAGCGTGCCGATGAAGTAGTCGGGCGTGTGGCGGACTTTGAAGGTTACGTCGCGGGGGAGTTTCTGAACTTCTGAAATCCCAGAAACTACAAAATGAAAATCCTTGATTTTAAACTCCATTCGATGCGCCCGAATCGGCTCGTAGCCCTTGACCACGTAGAGAATATTCCGTTCGACATCCTTCCGCACAACATTCCACGGACCGCCGCCGAGACCAAGCCCTTTGCGCTGTCCGATGGTGTGGAACCAATGCCCTTTGTGGCGGCCAATCACCTTGTCGGTGTCGATGTCGATGATGTCGCCCTCCTGTTCGCCGAGGTAGCGACGCAGATAGTCGTTGTAACTGATTTTTCCGAGGAAACAAATGCCCTGCGAGTCCTTCCGACGCGCATTCACGAGGTGTTCGCGCTCGGCAATCGCCCGAATTTCCTCTTTTCGGTAATGACCGATGGGAAACAAGGCCTTGCGCAGTTGCCAGTCGTAGATTTGCGCGAGAAAATCGGTCTGGTCTTTCACGGGGTCGGGACTCGTCGTAAGCCATTTCCAGCCGTTTTCGTCGATTTCCGTCTGCGCGTAATGTCCCGTGGCGATGAGGTCGTAGTCGTGGCCTCGTTTGCGGTCGAAAGCCCCGAATTTAATCATCCGATTGCACATCACATCGGGGTTCGGCGTCCGTCCCTCGCGCACCGATTCGATGGTATAGCGCGTCACCTCGTCCCAATAGTCGCGGTGGCAATCGACGATTTCGAGCGTCACGCCGTAGCGGTGGCACAACGCCGTCGCCATCTCCAAATCCTCCTCCATCAAACAGTCCCATTCGTCCTTGTCCTCGCTTCCGATTTTGATGTAAAGGCAGTCGGGACGCACGCCGTTTTCAACCAATTCGTGCAGTGCAACGGCACTATCGACACCGCCCGAAAGCAGCAGTGCGACACGTTTCTGATGGAGTTCCTTCGTATTCATGCTGCAAAAATACGAATAAATTTGAAGAAAAAAACGAAAAATGAAAGAATTTGACGAAAAATTCGTACCTTTGCGCCCGATTTTCATTCTGACGGCTCTCACAAGCCGCAATTTTCAATCACAGGGGTACTTGCTCAACCCCCTTTAACAAAACAAGAATATGAATAGAGAACAAGACCATTTGCAAGCCCTCGGAACAAAGACTGAATACAGTCAGGACTATGCGCCTGAGGTGCTCGAAACCTTTGAGAATTGCCATCCCGACAACGATTATTGGGTGCGATTCAATTGCCCTGAGTTCACAACGCTCTGTCCCATCACCGGCCAACCCGACTTTGCCGAAATTCGCATCGCCTACGTGCCTGCCGAGCGCATGGTCGAGTCGAAAAGCCTGAAACTCTACCTATTTTCGTTCCGCAATCACGGCGATTTCCACGAAGACTGCGTGAACGTGATTATGAAGGATTTGGTGAAGTTGATGCAACCGAAATACATCGAAGTGACGGGATTTTTCACGCCTCGCGGCGGCATTTCGATTTGGCCCTACGCCAACCACGGCAAGCCTGGCACGAAGTGGGAGCAACTTGCCGAGAAACGACTGATGGAAAACCGTCTGATTCCTTGATTTTTACAAGCCGAGCGACTCTCTCAGGCGTTTTTCGGCCTTTTCACGAGCCTCTTTGTTGATTTCGTCAATGTTCGTGCGGCGATAGTAGCTGCGCGTGGCTCCTTCGCTGCCCAAAACCAGTGAATCTTCGTGCAGATAAAGGATGTCGCAGGTGTCGTTACGACTGCTCACGATTTTCATTTCATTGCCGTCGTCGTCCTTTTCAAACTCGCCACTCGTCACGATGAGCTGCCCGTTCAGCATGTGCCATCCCGTGAAGAAAAGCAGGCGCGGATAGACCACAGGACTCTTGTCCTCGACCGATTTCTGCTCGCGCACGTAGCCCACGCTCTGCGCCGTCCATTGCCGTTTCAGCGAAAAACCATACTCGCGCGGAATGAAATATTCGTCGCGGATGCTGTCGGGCACGTCCTTCACAAGCGTCGGCATCACCACGTAGCACCACGTTCCTTTCAGTTCGTCGAGGTCGATGACGAGGTCGGCCACGGTCGAGTCCTCGGCGTTGCGCACAATCCCGATCCAGTCGCCGATTTTCATCTGTCCGTGTACTTTCTGCTTGCGTCGCGCCTCGATGATGTCGTAGTTCACCGGGTCGCCACCGTTCATCGGCAGCAGCACCACAACCGAGTCGTTGCAGCCCTCGCAGGCCAGTCCGTAAACCGTGCTGTCGTCCTCGAGCAGTCCGCTTCTGTCGCCGTCAAAAACCGCCTTTTCCTCCTCTCTGCGCTGTCCGCAAGCGAAAACGAGGCCGCCAAACAGCAGAAAAACAATCAATTTCTTCATTTTTCAAAAATTTTCGGTGCAAAGATACGAAAATTTTGACGATGCAAGGGCAGAAAATAAAATATTTTTGGGGATTTCAAAATAAATTTGTACCTTTGCAGCCCGAAATCGGAATTTACTTCCTTTCGGTCAATGGCCGTTGGTTGTCAAATCGAAAAATCGTAAAATAGTCGAATAGTCAAATCGTAAAATAGAAAGATGAATATCAAATTTGAAAATGAAGACAAGGTGAACGGCTTGATGACCGTTACCGTCGAAGAGAGTGACTTTAAGGAAAACGTGGAGAAAACGCTGAAGGACTACCGCCGGAAGGCCAACGTGCCAGGATTCCGCCCGGGACAGGTGCCGATGGGGATGATTCAGCGGATGTATGGTGCTGCCGTGCGGATGGATGCGGTGAATCGCGTCGTCGGCGAGGAACTATATAAATATGTACGCGAGAACAACATCAAGATGCTCGGCGAACCGCTGCCGCACGAGGGTGGCGAGGCTGTGGATCTGGAGAAGGACGCGCCCTATACGTTCCAGTTCGACATTGCCGTGGCACCGGAAATCGGCGTGAAACTGAGCGGTCGCGACAAGGTGGATTACGTGACCATCGAGGTCGATGACAAACTCATCGACCAACAGGTGGAGATGTATTGTTCGCGTGCGGGCCAGTATCAGAAGGCCGATGACTACAAGGACAACGACATGCTGAAGGGCGACCTGCGCGAACTCGACAAGGAGGACGGAATCGAGTTGTCGGAGGCAATCGTGATGCCGACCTACATCAAAAACGAGGCCGAGAAGAATCTTTTCGACGGCGCAAAACTCGGCGATGTCATCACGTTCAATCCGCGCAAGGCATACGAGAGCGACGCTGAACTGGCTTCGTTCCTGAAGGTTGACAAGGCCGATCTGGGCAACCACGCCGGCAATTTCACCTATCAGATTACGGAAATCAGTCGTTTCGTGAAGGCGGAGGTCAATCAGCAACTTTTCGACCAGATTTACGGCAAGGATGCCGTGAAGGACGTGAAGGAATTCCGCGCTCGCGTGGCCGACGAACTGAAGGCTCAGTTGCAGCAGAACAGCGACTGGAAATTCCTCGCCGACCTGCGCAAGCACTGCGAGAAGAAGGCCGGCAAACTCGAATGGCCCGACGCTCTACTGAAGCGCGTGATGAAGTTGAACAACAAGGAGCGCGAGGATGTCGATGAATACGTGGAGAAGAACTATGAGGGCAGCATCAAGGAACTGACGTGGCATCTGATCAAGGAGCAACTCGTCGCTGCCCACGACATCAAAATCACCGACGAAGAGGTGAAAACCGTCGCTCGCGAGACCGCCCGTGCCCAGTTTGCGCAGTACGGAATGGCGAATGTGCCCGACGAATACCTCGACAACTATGCACAGGAAATGCTCAAGAAAGAGGAGAACGTGCAGGGATTTGTCGATCGCGCCATCGACCAGAAACTCATCGCCACGATGAAAAACGTGGTGAAACTCAACGAAAAGACGGTTTCGCTCGACGAGTTCAACAAAATGATGGCCGAGTAGGCTCCGAATATCAAAAAAGACGAAAAATCCTCGCAGTATGACGCTGCGAGGACTTTTTTTGATATAAAAAATCGTAAAATCGAAAAAAATATTCCGATTTTTGATGGTGGAATCAAAATTTTTTCTTAATTTTGTCTTTACAAACCCAAAATCGTTGTCTTTACGAACCAAAAATGGTTGTCTTAACAAACCAAAAAAGGTCGTCCCAACAAACCAAAAAGTAAGCAGGAAAAAGGGTAAAAAGTAAAAATTTCAACTAAAAATAAATATGAACGATTTTAGAAAATATGCCACAAAACATTTGGGCATGAACGGCTTGGTAGTCGATGAAGTGATGAGCGCACAGGCGCAGTATATGAACCCCTACATTCTGGAGGAACGCCAGTTGAACGTGACGCAACTCGACGTGTTTTCGCGTCTGATGATGGACCGCGTCATCTTC
>JAFYJH010000024.1 GCA_017538195.1 Prevotella sp. | reverse complement strand
TCCAACTGGAGTCGCATTTTTTTGTTAGTTTTTGTCTCCTCCCCCAGTGGGGGGAGGGGGCTTCTAATAAGAAGCCGTGCAGGGAATTCCCTCGGCAATGACGAGGTCGCGGATTCGGTTGAGCTCGTCGGGCGTGGCCTTTTCAAGTCCCTTGACGGGCGTTTCGCGGTCGATGGTGTAGATCATCACCTGCGAGGGCGCGATTTCCTTGAGGGCGGAGAGCCAACGACGAATGGTTGCCCCCTTGTAATTGATAATTGATAATTGATAATTGATAATTGATTTCTGTTCGACGTTTGTCGATTGCTCATTTGAAGGATAATTGTCAATTGTCAATTGTGAATTGTCAATTCTCATCCATATCGTTTGGATGATAACGTGCCCCTGAAACGCCTTGAGTTGCTCGACCACCTTCGCCACATCGTAGTTCGGCGAGGTTGGACGATCGACGGCACGAATGAAGTCGGCATCGACCGTGTCGAGTTTCTGGATGTTGTTATCGACGCGCAGCAGAGCCTCAAACACATCGCGGCGGTGCAACTGCGTGGCGTTGCTCAGCACGCTGACCTTCGCCTCGGGGCAATACTGGTCGCGCAGTCGGATGGTGTCGTCGATGATGTCGGCGAAGTGCGGATGCGTCGTCGGCTCGCCGTTTCCGGCAAAGGTCAGCACATCGGGCAACTGCCCTTCGGCAGCCATCTCTTGCAGTTTCTTTTCCAATGCCTCCGCCACTTCTTCTCGCGTCGGACGCGGCAGTTTCGGTCGTCGCTCGGCATTGAGTCCGCACTCGCAATAGATGCAGTCGAAGGTACAGACTTTGCCGTCGGGCGGCATCAGGTTGATGCCGAGCGAAATGCCTAAGCGTCGGCTTCGGACGGGGCCGAAAATCGGGGAATCGTATAGTATTGTCATAACTATTTACAATTTACAATTTACAATTTACAATTAACAGTTTTTTCTGCTATTAGAAGTATTGTCCATTAACTCCTGAGGTCGAAGACCTCTTAACTTCTCTAACTTCATTTAACTCCTTTCATTCTTGATTTTCGCTGCAAATTTACAAAATAATTCTTAATTTATTTGGATTTCGCTCGTTTATGTTGTAATTTTGCAGGAAATTTGGTGTATTGTGTCCTAAAATATGGGAAAGAAAAAGAGGAAACAGGAGAAAAATCGCAGCGGACGGGCCGGACTTCAGGCTGTGACGCTGTGCATTTCGACGGCGATGGTGCTGATTCTGCTTGGATTGGTGGTGCTCACGGGTTTGGTGGGCAGGAATCTGTCGTCGCGTGTCAAGGAGAACCTTGTGGTGACGGTGATGCTGGCGCAGGACATGACCGACACGGAGGCGGCGCAGTTGCAGAAGAAACTGCGGGAACGCCCGTATATGAACCAGATGAAGTACGTGAGCAAGGAGGACGCGCTGAAGGAGGGCGTGAAGGAACTTGGGAGCGACCCGTCGGAGTTTGTGGGCGAAAATCCGTTTTTGTCGTCGATTGAACTGACGCTGCTTGCCGACTATGCGAACAACGACTCGCTGCGGTGGATTGAGAAGGAGTTGAAGGCGATTCCGAAGGTGAGCGAAATTGCTTATCAGAAGGACTTGGTGGAGGCTGTGAACAAGAATCTGGCGAAGATTTCGCTGGTGTTGCTCGGATTGGCGGTGCTGCTGCTGATTGTGTCGTTCTCGCTGATTAACAACACGATTCGACTGGGCGTCTATGCGCGTCGCTTCTCGATTCACACGATGAAACTCGTGGGAGCGTCGTGGGGCTTCATTCGCGGTCCGTTTGTGCGGAAATCGGTGGGCTTGGGCGTTCTGGCGGCAGTGATTGCGTGTGCGGTGCTGGGCGGATTGGTCTATGCGCTGTATCGCTACGAGCCCGAAATCCTGACGGTGCTGACGTGGAAGGAACTGGCGATCGCGGGCGGTGCTGTGCTGCTGTTCGGCGTGATTATCACGGCGATTTGTGCGCATATCTCGGTGAATAAGTTTCTGAGGATGAAGGCAGGGGAGCTTTATAAGATTTAGAAGCCCTCTCCCAGCCTCCCCCCGTAGGGGAGGAGATAGAAAAATGAAAATATATTATTTATAGATATGGAAGAAAAGAATTTAAAAACGGGGCAAGACCCCCAACCCCCTATTTTAGGGGGCAAAAAAAAGAATTTTGCATTTGACAAGGTGAATTTTCTGCTGTTGGCCATCGGAATGGTGGTGATTATCATCGGTTTTGTGCTGATGAGCGGCGGAGAATCGACGCGGGAGGCTTACGACCCGAGTATTTTTAGTGCGATGCGCATCAAAGTGGCGCCGGTGGTGTGCTTGGTGGGCTTTGTTTCGATTATTTACGCAATTATTCGGAGGCCGAAGGGAGAAAAATGAACTGGATTGAAACGATTATTGTAGCGATTGTCGAGGGTCTGACGGAATTTCTGCCCGTGTCATCGACCGGACACATGATTATCACGCAGAACCTCTTGGGCGTTCCGCAGGGCGACCCGTTTGTCCATGCCTTTACGTTTATCATACAGTTTGGCGCGATTCTCTCGGTGGTGTGCCTTTATTGGAAGCGATTTTTCCAGTTCGACAACACGCCTGCACCCGAGGAAAGCACGACTTGGCAGCGGCTGAAGCATCGGTATTACTTCTACTGGCTGCTGTTCGTGGGCGTGTTGCCTGCCGTTATCATCGGACTGGTGGCGAAGAAGTCGGGACTGCTCGACTGGCTGCTCGACAGCGTGGAAGTGGTGGCTGTGATGCTCGTCGTGGGCGGTGTTTTCATGCTGTTTTGCGACAAACTTTTCAACAAGGGCAGCGACGAAAACCGTGTGAACGAAAAACGTGCGTTCAAAATCGGTCTGTATCAGTGTATCTCGGTTATTCCGGGCGTGTCGCGGTCGATGGCGACCATCGTCGGCGGTATGACGCAGGGCTTGACCCGCAAACGCGCAGCCGAATTTTCGTTTTTCCTCGCCGTTCCCACGATGGCCGGAGCCACGCTGCTCGACCTGCTCGACCTGCTGAAAGGCGACACGTCGTGGGCCACGACCCACAACATCACGATGCTCATTCTGGGTTGCGTGGTGGCGTTTGTGGTGGCGTTGTTGGCGATGAAATGGTTTGTGAACTTCCTGACGAAATACGGCTTCAAAGCCTTTGGATACTATCGAATCGTGGTCGGAACAGTCATCATCGTGCTGTTGCTGACGGGTCATTCACTTGCAATGGTAGATTGATGGATTTCGTAGAAGGAGCAATCGTAGCCATCGACAAACCCTACGGAATGTCGAGTTTCGGGGCACTGGCGCGTGTTCGCGGACAGATTTCGCGATTTGTCGGCGTCAAACGAGTGAAAACGGGTCACGCCGGTACGCTCGACC
Organism: Prevotella sp.; assembly: GCA_017538195.1. Lineage (GTDB taxonomy): Bacteria > Bacteroidota > Bacteroidia > Bacteroidales > Bacteroidaceae > Prevotella. Next base: position 19 of record JAFYJH010000024.1, on the reverse strand, counting down.
CTTTGGCGACGGGCGTTTT
>JAFYJH010000023.1 GCA_017538195.1 Prevotella sp. | reverse complement strand
GGGATCCTCCTCCCCATGGCCGGGAACTCCTTCCTCATCACTCTCCAAAAATTGCACTTCTATCTGGAAAGTGGGTGTAGAGTGGAAAAATATGTTTCTCACATCGAAAATTAAAGGATTTTTTCTGCTAATTTGAAAAAAAACAGTAAATTTGCAAGCAAATTGAAAGAAAAAATGGAAACACTATACCCGAAAAAAGTGATGGAGGCGCTGGCGACGGTGATGTACGTCGGTACGAAGAAGAATCTGGTGGAGAGCGAGATGGTGGCGGAAACGCCGTCGGTCGGTTTCGATGAGGAACGTGGTGTCTGGAGTACGAAAATCGTGCTGATTTTCCCGCGTGAAACCGACCCGTTCCTGAAATCGACGGTGAAGGCTGCCGAGGCCGCCGTGAAGTACCATTGCGGCAAGGATGTGGAAGTGGAAATCGCGACGGAATTCAAGTCGGCACCGCGTTCGACGGTGGAAAAACTGCTGCCCGAAGTGGAGAATATCATCGCCGTGAGTTCGGGCAAGGGCGGCGTGGGCAAATCGACGGTGTCGGCGAACCTCGCCATCGCTTTGGCGCGTTTGGGCTATCGCGTCGGACTGCTCGACTGCGATATTTTCGGGCCGTCGATGACGAAAATGTTCGGCGTGGAGGACGAGCGGCCTTATATGGTCGAGAAAAACGGTCGGAATCTGATTGAACCTGTCGAAAAATACGGTGTGAAACTTCTGTCCATCGGCTTTTTCGTCAATCCGCAGACGGCGACGCTCTGGCGCGGTGGAATGGCGACGGGTGCGCTGAAACAGCTGATTGCCGATGCCGACTGGGGCGCGCTCGACTATCTGATTCTCGACACGCCGCCGGGAACTTCCGACATCCATCTGACGCTGCTGCAAACGCTCGCCATCACGGGTGCGATTATCGTTTCAACGCCGCAGCAAGTGGCCTTGGCCGATGCGCGGAAAGGCATCGATATGTATCGAAACGAGAAGGTGAACGTGCCGATTTTGGGTCTGATTGAGAACATGGCGTGGTTCACGCCTGCCGAACTGCCCGAATATCGTTATTACATCTTCGGAAAAGAGGGTTGCAAGCGCTTGGCAGAGGAAATGCAAGTGCCGCTCTTGGCGCAGATTCCCATCGTGCAGAGCATTTGCGACAACGGCGACAACGGTACACCGACCGCTCTCGCCGTTGAAACGATGTCAGGACAGACTTTCCTGTCGTTGGCGCAAAGCGTCGTCACGGTGGTTCGCCGTCGCAACGCCACGTTGCCGAAGACAACGATTGTCAGTACCAACTAATTTTCAGAATCGTTTTCAAGTTTCTTTTGTTTCGCTTTCGTCGCCTTTTCCTTCATCGACAGAATGCGCTCATTGGCGTGGCGATGGGCGGACATGATTTGGAAACGATAGACGAGGCAAGTCGCGATGAAATAAACGAAGGTCTGAATCCAAAGCGCCTGATATTCCAATCGGATGTCGGAAAGCGTGGCTCCCATCGTGTTCAGGCGGATGAAGCCGCGAATGCCGAAGGTCGAGGGAATGAGTATGGAAATGCCGCGCCAAACGCCGGGAACGCTGCTTTGCGGCCACGAAACGCCCGAAATGAACAGGAAGGGCAGCGAAGAGAAAATGACGAGCAAAATGACATTTTCGCGATAGCGCACGACGCACGACAGCATCATTCCGAAGAAAATGCTTGCGAGAATGAACGGCAAGAGCAGGCCAATCAGCGATCCGGCTGAAAGGAGCGTCGTGAAGCCGAAAAGTCGCGGAACGATGATGGTCAGATAGGCTGCGATGACGCAGAAAATCATGAAATAGGCGAGCAATTTGCCGAAAACGATGCGGAAAACGCCGTTGTAGTGGCGAGAAACGGGCACAAGGTCGCGATAGCGGTTGGTTTCGCGGGCAGTTCCGGCGGCGAGTCCGATGCCGAGCAACAGCGTCTGCTGAATGATGAGAATCAGCACGGCAGGAATGAGGAACGATCCGTAGCCGCCGGTCGGGTTGAAAACGGGCACTTCGTCGAAAGCCAACGGATGTGTCGAAATTTCGTCTTCGCGGTCTGTATAGTTGCCCGACATGGCGATTTGCAGTTTCGTGTTCATGTCGGAAGCCACTTCTTGCGCCGTCTGGAAAATCGCCTTGTAGGTGAGCATGAGCGACATGTCGCAATAGACGCTCACGTGCGTCTGTTCCATTCGATTCGTCAGGGTTTGGAAGTCGGGCGGAAAGTAGAGAACGCCGTGAACGACTTGTTTTCCGACGAGTTGGCGCGCTTCTTCAATCGAGTTGCAGTAGTAGGCCGCCTTCGTGTTGGGCGAGGCGTCGAATTGGCGGATGAACTGGCGGCTCTGGTGGCTGTGCGACAAATCGACAATCGCCACCGGCACGTCGCGAACTACTTCGTTGGAATAGGCCCACGAATAGAGCAACGGATAGAAAATCGGCACGATGAGGAAGAAAATCAGCACGCCCTCGTCGGTGAACGTCTGCCGCATCTCTTTTGCCCAGATGTAGAAAACGTCTTTCACACCTTCGCGAATCCTATATAATAATGTCTCTTTCATGGTACATAAACGTATTCTAACATGGCTTTCTTGATCTTATTCACAACGAAGAAGGGCAGGGCGATGAAAATCAGCAGTGCCATGAAGTTGAACCAAGCATCGACAAACGGAAAACCGTTGAAAATGCAGATTTGATAAATCATAAAATAGTGGCGCAGCGGGAAAAGTTGCGCGAGCGCCTCGATGGAATGGTGCATGGCGAAAATGGGAAACGTGGTGCCGCTCATCGTGAATCCGAGCACCGCCCAAAGCGAACAAACGCTCATCGACATGCGCAGCGAAGGCATCAGGCCGAAGGCGAAAATGCCGAATCCGATGCTTGCCAAAACCGCCAACAAACCGAGAAGGAGTATCATGAAAATGCCGCCCGGATGGGGGAAATTCAGATAGCCAAAGATGTAGTATAAGAAGGCGTAGAAAATGCACAGGAAAATGACGAACTGCGGCAGAAGTTTGCCGATGAGTGCCACGAAAATGTTGTTGTCGGCCATCGCGAGCCATTCTTTCGACGTGTTGAACTTGATTTCCGTGCCGAGCGAATAGGCCGTGATGAGGAACATGAACAGCATCAGAAGGCCAGGAATGAGCATCGTCGAGAGGTAGAGATTGTAACTCGCCCACGGGTTTCCAATCATGTGCAGGTCGATGGCGATGGGCTGTAGAAATGTCTGGATTTGCGCGTCCGTAAAGCCTTTTGCGCGCATCGTTCCTTGTCCGACGGCAGCCGAACCAAGCGACGACACGGTTTTCAGATCGCGATAGAGCAGTGCGCCTGCGGTGAGTCCGGCTTGGCTGTAGTAGAACGAGATTTTGGGCTGTCGGGCGGAGAGCAATCCGTCGGTCGTGCCTTTCGGAATATAGAGGAAAGCGTAGATTTTGTTTTGTTGGATGGCTTTTCGCGCCTCGTTGATGTTGGGGTAGTGCGCCACGACGTCGCTCGCCTGAAACGAGTTGAGTTTTCGGACGAGTGCCCGCGTCGTCGATGTGTTGTCGTTATCGACCACGCCGACGGGCATTTTCTGCGGTTGTCCTTCGTTCAACAAAGTCGTGAAAAACAAGGTGACGAGAATCGGAAAAAAGACCATACAGAACAGATACACCGGATTCCGGCGCAAAATTCCGCACTCGCGCAGGGTGATGTTCCAAAGCCCCCTAAGATAGGGGGTTGGGGGTCTTTTATTGTCAGTATTATCAGTATTATTCATATTCGTTTCAGGGGCTTAAAATCTCATACCCCCAACCCCCTATTTTAGGGGGCTGATTTCCTTGATAATCAACGACATTCCCGGCCTCAGTCCTTCAAATGTTTCTTCGGGACGAGCCTTCACCTCGAAAGTCTTCAAATCGTATTGTCCGTTGGCCTTCGTCGCCTTCCAGACGGCGAAAGAACCCTCGTCCTTGATGTAGAAAACCTTCATTTTCAACTCCTTGTTGAACGCTGGGACGAATGCCGTGAACGTGTCGCCGATTTTCAGACCGTTCAGTTGATCTTCGCGCACGTTGAAAACGCCCCAAAGGTCGCTCATCACCGAAATCGACATGATGGGCGAGCCTGTTCCGACGAGTTCGCCGACCTTCGGATAGATGCTCGACACTTCGCCTTCGACATTGGAAATCTGCACCGTTTCGCGCAGGTAGCTCTGCACTTCCTGCACCGCTCCGCGAGCCCTTGAAACTTGTGCCTGCGCAGCGCGTTTTTCCTGCTGTCGCGCACCGTTCACAGCCATGTCATACTGACTTTTCGCGGCTTTTTCCTGCGCTTGAAGAGCCTTGTAACTGGCAAACGCCTCGTCGCGTTTCTGCGCCGTCATCACGCCCTCGTCGTAGAGCCGCTGCACGCGCTCGTAGGTTTTTTGGGCGATTTCCAAGCCCGCTTTCGCCTGTTGCCACAGCTGATAGGCACCGCTCACTTGCTCCTGACGCGCTCCGGCACGAGCCAAGTCGCTCATTGCGGCAGCGGCATCTTCGGCACCTTGCGCCTGTGTCTTTTTGGCACGAACTTCGGGCGCGTCGAGAATGGCGAGCGTGTCGCCCACGTGTACGTAGTCGCCCTCTTTCACGCGCAGTTCCAGAATACGACCGGGCACTTTCGATGAAACTCGATACTCGCTCACCTCCACCTCTCCTTGGATGATTTCGGGGTCGCGGTCGAGCAGGAAAAAACCGATGAGGCCGACGATGACGACCACAGCGACAAAGCCCAGAACGGCGAGCAGAATGTTGTTATGTTGGTTTTTTGCTGACATAATCTTTTGAATTTTGAATTTTGATTTTTGAATTTTGAATTGTCGGCTACGCCGATTATGATTGTTGATTTTTTTCGTAAACTATGAACTATGAACTATGAACTATGAACTATGAACTATGAACTATGAACTATTTTAGCGTTCCCAGTGCCTTCCGAAGCGCCACTTGCGCCAATTTCACCTCGACTTCGGCATCGATTTTCTGACTTTGCGCCTGTTGCCAAGCTGTTTGAGCCGCCATCACATCGGTCGCCTCCATCACGCCCTCGCGGAATCCCACGTTGGCACAGCGCAGGTTTTCGTCGGCACTCGACAGGTTTTTCGTCGCCATTTGCAGCCGTTTTCCAGCCTCTTTCAACTTGAAGCGACATTGTTCGAGTTGCAGTTCGATTTTCTCACGCGCATCTTCCATTTCGATGGTCGCAATCGTCGTTGCTGCGCGGGTCGCACGCACCTTGTAACTGCCCTCGAACCAACTCCAAACTGGCACGCGAACAATCACTCCGACGTTCCAAACGCCTGAAAATTTCCGCTGGAAACCGTTATAAACATTCGGATTCGACAGCAGATAACCGCCCGTCAGCGCGACTTGCGGCAGATAGGCCGCCCGAACCAGTTTCGTGCTTTGTTCGCTCAGTTCCACGGCGTTTTTCAGCATCTTCAACTCGGCGCGATTCTCGAAAGCCGCCTCGTTGCCGACATCTTCCACCGTGGGCGAGTCGGGCAGAACGTCCTTGCCCTCGTCGGCCAGTTCAATTTCGCCCGTCAGCGGCAGTCCGCAAAGCTGACAGAGCAGCATTTTCGCCAACGTGAGCCCGTTATCGACCTGCGTCACTTGCATATCGGCCTCGTTCACCTTCACATCGACCTGCAAACCCGTTGCGCGAGTGGCAACGCCCTCGTCGATCATCTTGTGGACATCGTCGTTGAGCTGCTGCACGAGGTCGCGATAGCTGTTCGCCAATTTCTGCTTCTGACGCAGCGAAACCACCGTCCAATACACATCGTCGATGTTCTTCAGCGTCGTTTCCACCATGCCTTCCTCCTCGTGGGCGACGAGTTGCTCGTGGATGTCGGCCATTCGGTTGGCTGCCGTGATGGCACCGCCCATGTAAATCGGCTGTCGAAGCATCACCGAGGCCGCGAACATGTTCCGCGTGTCGGTCTTGAAGGCATCGTTGATTTTCTGTCCGAACTGATTGCCCAACTCTGCCGCTGGAGCACCCATTTTTTCGGCGATTGTGCCCATTTGCTGTGCAAATTCGGGCGAAATCATGCCGTGTTGCACCAGATTCGTGAGCACTTCCGAAACATTTTGACCCAAGTTCCCCATCATCGTCGTTCCGAGGTTAGCGAAGAGCGCTTTCTGGTCGTTGTTCAACAGCGAAATCTCACGGCTGAAAAACTCGTAGCCGCCCACGGCATCGACCTTCGGCAGATACTTCGTGCGAACCGCTTTCCGCGTGTTCTCGGCCATTTCCTTTTTGACACGCGCCACGCCGAGTTGCTTGTTGTTCGCCAATGCCAATTCGCGGCATTTTTCGAGCGTCAGCACCTGTTGCGCCATGCTCGTCAGCGTCGCCGTCAGCATGAATAGCGTTAATACCTTTCTCATATTCTTAACTCCCTAACTTCTTAACTCCTTAACTCCTTAATAGTAAACTACTTAAGCGAAAAACTTCTCGATCCAATCATATTGCCGTCGGCAAAAATACTCACCTGATAAGTTCCGCCGACAAGCGCCTGATCGACATTCCAGAACAGCGTCACAGGCGTTTCCTGACCGCCGTATTCCACCGCTTTCTTCATCGAGCATTGCAAAGTCTTGTTTTCGTAGTTGAACGAGCCGGCATTGCCCAGAAGCGAACCCGTCGGCGAGGTAATCCGCACGTAAACCGTCTTCATTCCATTCGAGGCCGTCACGTTCTTCGCCAACGCGAAATTCACCGCAATCGTCTTGCATTTCGAGGCGTTTTCCGTATTTTTTCCGCGCTTGTCCTTGCCCTGCATCGAGATTCCGATGGCATCCAACTGCGCCGCAATCGCCACCTTCTCCGACAGCGACTGCTTCTCGGTATTCAGACCCTCGATTTGCTGCGTCGCCTCTTGATACTGCGCTTTCACGCGCGTATTTTCCTCTTGCAAGTTCTGGTTGAGGCGGTTCAGCGAGTCGATTTCAATGACATACGAGCGCAACACGGCGCGAACCGTCGCCAACTCCTTTTTCAGTCGTGTGATTTCGCGCACATGATTGGCATCGTCGGCCTTCAACTGCCGCAGTTCAGCCAACAGCCGCTGCGTTTTCTCCTGTTCGGCAGACAGTTGCGCCACAATCGAGTCGTTGTTGATTTGCGTTTTCATCTCGCTATATTGCATCGCAAACTGCTCGTATTCGTTCTCCATTTCCTGCTTGTCGAGTTCGGCCAGTTCCTGCATCTCGAGGTTTTTCTGCTTCTGCTTGTCCAAGTCCAAATACAGCCAAACGAGCCCGCCAATCAAGGCGAGACAGAGCAGAATGAGTGGGATCAAATATTTCTTCATACGATTTCAACATTAAATGATTTTGCGTGCAAAGGTACTTTTTTTCTCGAAAATGACCAATTTTTATCCCCAGAAATCTTTTTTATTTCGTATTTTTTCAAAAAAACGCCCATATTAAGAAACATTAACACTTTTCGGTGC
>JAFYJH010000181.1 GCA_017538195.1 Prevotella sp. | reverse complement strand
GACCGCCTCTACGATTTCCAGAGCAGCGACTACACGGGCAACTACAGCGCACAGCCCGGCACGACCGTCAAGCCGATGTCGTCGAGCGTCGATAAGCTGGCTCACGGACTGAAGTATATGCCGACCATCGAAATCCGCAATGCCCGCGTCGTCGATCAGGACCAGAACCGCGTCATCAGCCGTGGCGAGGTTTGCAAGGTCATTTTTGAAATCTACAACCACGGCAACAAGCCGCTCTTCGACCTTCAACCGACCGTCGTCGAGGCGACTGGCAACAAGCAAATCTACATCTCGCCGAATATGCACGTCGAGCGCGTCGATCCCGGGCAGGGCATCCGCTACACGGCGATGCTCAAGGCCGGAAGTCGCCTGAAAAACGGTATGGCTCGCATCTGCGTGTCGGTTTTGCAAGGCAACAAGGCCATCTCGGAGGTCTGCGAGTTCAATGTGCCGACGCGGAAGTGAAAACTTCGTTTTTCGGAAGAATCGAATACCACAGGGCGCGAGTCTTGTGGTATTTTTTTGAGAAAATTTCGGAAAAATCTAACATTTTTCAAAAAATATTAGTGTATTTTCTAAAAAATGACTAATTTTGCAGCTTGAAATCGTTAAATTATTATTTTTTAATTTATTAAAGGATTGTTTGAATGGATAAGAAGAACATTAAGAAAGTTGTATTGGCGTACAGCGGAGGTCTTGACACCTCAATCATTATTCCTTGGTTGAAGGAAAATTACAACAATTGTGAAGTAATCGCCGTGTCGGGAAACGTAGGGCAGGGTAGTGAACTGGACGGGCTTGAGGAAAAGGCACTGAAAACGGGTGCCAGCAAGCTCTATGTCGAGGATTTGACCGCCGAATTCCTGACCGAAGTGGGTTTTGAGGCTGTCAAGGCCGGTGCGAAATACGAGGGCGACTACCTGCTCGGAACGGCCATCGCCCGACCGATTATCGCCAAAAGACTCGTGGAAATTGCGAAAGCCGAGAATGCCGATGCCGTTTGTCACGGATGCACGGGCAAGGGCAACGACCAAGTGCGTTTTGAACTTGCCATCAAGTCGTTTGCGCCCGATATGACGATTATCGCCCCGTGGCGCGAGTGGGACATCAAGTCGCGTGATGAGGAAATCGACTATGCCGAGGCTCACAACATTCCGCTGAAAATCAGTCGCGAAACCAACTATTCAAAAGATAAAAACATCTGGCACTTGAGCCACGAAGGACTCGATTTGGAAGACCCGATGAACGAGCCGCAATACGACAAGGAGGGCTTTTTGGAGATGTGCGTCGCGCCGTGGAATGCGCCCGACGAGCCGACTTTCGTCACCATCCACTTTGAAAAAGGCGTGGCTACGGCAATCGACGGAAAGGCGGTTGGACCAGTGGAACTGCTCACGAAACTGAATGAACTCGGCGGTGCCAACGGCATCGGACTCGACGACCTCGTGGAAAACCGATTGGTCGGAATGAAGAGTCGCGGACTCTACGAAAATCCCGGCGCAGCCATCCTCTACAGGGCGCATCAAGTGCTCGAAACCATCACGCTCGACCGCGAAACGATGCATTACAAGGAACTGGTTGGCGTCAAATTCGCTGAAATTCTCTACTACGGACAGTGGTGGACGCCGCTTCGCGAGTCGCTGCAAGCCTTCATCGACAAGACGCAGGAAACCGTCACCGGCGACATCAAACTGCGGCTGTATAAAGGCAATATCTTCAATGCCGGCGTGTCGTCGCCCTATTCGCTCTACGACGAGGAAGTAGCCACTTTCGAGGCCGACGAAGTGTTCGACCAGAAAGATGCCGAAGGTTTCATCAACCTTTACGGTCTGAGTTCGAAAGTGTATGCGATGATGCGGCGGAAAAACGGTTTGCCCCTTACCTGACAGACGAAAAATGGAAAAACTGTGGACGGGCCGCTTCAAAAGGCCGCTCAACGAGGTTGCCGACGAGTTTAACGCCTCGATTCGCTTCGACAGCCGGATGTTCCGACAGGACATTGCCGGTTCCATCGTTCACGCCGAGATGTTGGCAAAACAAGGCATCATTTCGCAGGAAGAGAGCGAGAAAATCGTGGAAAATCTAAGCGAAATCTTGGCTGAAATCGAAGACGGGAAACTCGAAATCGATTTTTCGTGCGAGGACATTCACATGTTCGTCGAGGGCGAACTGACGCGACGCATCGGCGAAGTCGGAAAGAAACTCCACACGGCCCGCAGTCGCAACGATCAAGTCGCGCTCGACCTGCGGCTGTACCTGCGCGACGAATGCGAGGAGATTCTCGACTTGCTTCGCGAGGTCGTCAAGGCCGTTGTCGGCGTGGCGGAGCGTCATATCGACACGATTCTCCCCGGCTACACCCATCTGCAACGTGCCCAGCCGATTTCCTTCGCGCAGCATCTTTTGGCCTATTGCGCGATGTTCCAGCGCGACGAAGAGCGGATTTCCGATGCCGTCAGGCGGATGAATGTCAGTCCGATTGGCTCGTGTGCGCTCGCCGGAACGACCTACGACACCGACCGCGCCTTTGAAGCCGAGAAATTGGGCTTCCGCGAGCCTTGTATGAACAGCATCGACGGCGTTTCCGACCGCGATTTCTGCCTCGAACTGATGAGTGCTTTCGCCATCACGATGATGCATCTTTCGCGTTTTTGCGAGGAAATCATCCTTTGGTCGAGTTGGGAGTTCGGCTTTGTGGAACTCGACGACTCTTTCACGACCGGCTCGTCGATTATGCCGCAGAAAAAGAACGCCGATATGGCCGAACTGATTCGCGGAAAAACGGGTCGCGTCTATGGCCATCTCGTGGCACTTCTCACGACGCTCAAAGGGCTTCCGCTTGCCTACAACAAGGATATGCAGGAGGACAAGGAAGGCATTTTCGACAGCATCGACACGCTGAAAATGAGCCTGCGCGTCTTTGCGCCGATGGTCGAAACGATGACGGTCAGAAAGGAAAAAATGCTGGCGGCGGCGAAAGAAGGCTTTATCAATGCAACCGACTTGGCCGACTACCTGACGAAAAAGGGAATGCCGTTCCGCACCGCCTACAAACTGACGGGAGAAATCGTCGCCCACTGCATCGAAAACGGCAAAGACCTCGAAAGCCTTTCGCTTGAGGACTATCGGGCGTTTTCGCCTCAGTTCGAAGCCGATTTATACGAAGAAATTGCCCTTGAAACTTGCGTCAATAAGCGCATTTCGCAGGGTGGAACAGGTCGCCAGAGCGTTCTCCGGCAACTTGAAATCGTGAAAAACCGGCGATAAAAAAGGAACTTTTAGGGCTTTTCTTGGAAAACGGAATCCACTTTCAATTCTTCGGAAGGAAGTGTGTTCCGTTCTTTCATTCGGTCGAGCCATTCGCCGTAAATCGGCGCGGTGGCGATGATTTCCAATTCCGGCAATTCATTGTCATCCTCCTCCAGTCGGAACGGAATGATTTGCTGTTTTTTCGCCGTCAGCCGCTCGACTTCGACCACGGCGATGCCCTGCGCGATGATGCCGAGTTTTTGGGCTGCGGCACGCGAGAGATCGACGATTCTACCGCGGACAAACGGCCCTCGGTCGTTCACGCGGACGATGACTTCGCGTCCGTTGGCTGGATTTTTCACGCGCAACTTCGTGCCGAAAGGCAGCGTGCGATGGGCGCAGGTCAGACTGTCGTGGTGGAGCCGCTCGCCACTGGCTGTTTTTCGTCCGCCAAACTTATGGGCATAGAACGAGGCTTTGCCTTTCTGGACGGACTGTGCAGAAACTGTAGATAATTGACTGCTAAACGAAAAAAGTGCTACGCACAGCATGACTGCACGTAACACTTTTCGGTATTTTAATTCAAAATTTCTCAATGCTTAACTTTTTAAATTTACACTCGACAATTGTCAATTATCAATTGTCATTTACACAATGCCCTGCGCCATCATAGCGTGAGCCACCTTCATGAAGCCGGCAACGTTGGCACCGCGCACGTAGTCGATGTAGCCATCGGCCAGTGTGCCGTACTTGACGCACTGCTCGTGGATGGACTGCATGATGTAGTGGAGCTTCTGATCGACTTCCTCGTTCGACCAGCCGAGGCGGAGCGAGTTCTGCGACATTTCCAGGCCGGAAACAGCCACACCACCTGCGTTCACAGCCTTGCCCGGAGCGAAGAGCGTCTTCGTGGCGACAAACTTCTCGGCAGCCTCAGCCGTGCAGCCCATGTTCGACACCTCAGCCACGCAAATCGGGTTGTTGGCCAGAATCTGGTCGGCATCCTCGCCGTTGAGTTCGTTCTGCGTTGCGCAAGGCAGATAGATGTCGGCCTTCTGTTCCCACGGCTTGCGACCGGCGAAGAACTTCGAGCCTTCAAACTCCTCTTCATACGGCTGAGCCACGTCGTTGCCGCTGGCGCGGAGTTCGAGCATGTATTCAATCTTCTTGTCGTCGAGACCGGCGGGATCGTAGATGTAGCCGTCGGGACCAGAAATCGTGATGACCTTTGCGCCCAGTTCGGTGGCCTTCTTCGCAGCACCCCAAGCAACATTTCCGAAACCAGAGATGGCGACGGTCTTGCCCTTCAGGTTCTCGCCCTTCGTAGCGAGCATGTGCTCAACGAAGTAGATGGCACCGTAGCCCGTAGCCTCGGGACGAATGCGCGAACCGCCAAATTCGAGTCCCTTGCCCGTGAGCACGCCTTGGAACTGGCCGGTCAGTTTCTTGTACATGCCGAAGAGGTAGCCGATTTCACGACCGCCAACGCCGATGTCGCCTGCGGGCACGTCCTGATCCGGGCCGATGACCTTGTAGAGTTCCGTCATGAAAGCCTGACAGAAGCGCATGATTTCAGCGTCGCTCTTTCCGCGCGGAGCGAAGTCGGAGCCGCCCTTGCCACCGCCCATCGGCAGCGTGGTCAGCGCGTTTTTGAAGGTCTGCTCGAAGCCGAGGAACTTCAGAATCGAGAGGTTCACCGACGGGTGGAAGCGCAGTCCGCCCTTGTACGGGCCGATGGCGCTGTTGAATTGTACGCGATAGCCGATGTTCACCTGCACTTCGCCGTTGTCATCGACCCAAGGCACACGGAACGTCGTGATGCGCTCAGGCTCGACGAGCCGCTCGATGAGTTTAGCCTTCTCGAACTCGGGATGCTGGTTGTACACGTCTTTGATGGATTCAAGCACTTCTTTCACGGCCTGCAAAAACTCAGGCTCACCCGGATGCTTGCGTTCCAGGTCTTGGATGATCTTTTGAACTTCCATTGTAGTTTTTTTTAGGTTTCTAAGTAAATTAGTTATTAAGATGCTGCAAAAGTAGGAAAAATAATGATAGCCTCCAAAGAAAATACCGAATATTTTTTCTATAAAGTTACAATTTTTGTTTTTTTTGAAATTCAGTCGTGAAATTCAATGAAATTCAGTATCTTTGCACGAAAAATCAAGCGAATCGAATGGCAATGAGGACGAATATTCCGAAAAACTGGAGCAAATTTCTGCTGAAAGACGTGACGTTTGTCAATCTGATGATGCGCCGAATCTACAACGTGCTGATTGTGGCGAATCCTTACGACGCTTTCATGCTTGAGGACGACGGGCGCGTGGAGGAGAAGATTTACAACGAGTATATGGAACTCGGACTGCGCT
>JAFYJH010000180.1 GCA_017538195.1 Prevotella sp. | reverse complement strand
GATTTTCTCTTCTTCGAGCGTCGTCTCTGCGGCCCAGTAGCGTTCAAGCAGTTGGTTGATGTACTTGTAGTCCATATCTGATTAAAAGACGATTGGGTTGGGGGAAAAGTTACAACTTTCCGTGTTAATTTTTCTTAATTCTTCCTTTTTGCCTCCCTTCGGTCAGCGACCGTTGGTTCACTTCCCTTATAATTTATAATTCTCCATTTCCGCGAAGCGTTGTCGGATGCTTTGTCGGGCTCGGAAAATATTGACTTTCACCTGTTCTTCGCTGATGTCGAGAATGGCGGCGATTTCTTTGTAAGGTTTTTCCTCGATGTCGCGCAGTTGCACGCAGGTGCGCTGTTTTTCGGGCAGCGTGTCGATGATTTGGCGGACGATTTGGATGCGGTCTTGGGCGACGGTGTGGTCAAAGGGTGTTGGGTGTTGAATGTTGGGTGTTGAGAGGAGCGCAGCGGCCTCGTCGAACGAAACATGGTTGTTTTCGGCACGTTTCAGAGCGTCGAGCGAGAGGTTTCGGCAGATGGTCATCGCGAATGCCTCGATGCTCTCGATTTCGTCCCATCGGTCGCGCCGGTTCCAGAGTTTCAGCATCGTTTCCTGCACGACATCCTCAGCCTCGGCACTGTCGAGCGTAATGCGCAGCGCGAGGCGGTAGAGCGCGTCTTTCAGCGGCAGAATATCGTTTCGGAAATCGACTTTCATATCTTACATTTTCTTTTCTCCTCCCCTATTCGGGGGAGGTTGGGAGGGGGCTTCCTATTCCAAATAAGTATATCCGTAAAGCCCTGAGCGATAATTCGACAGAAATTCCTTGCCCTCTTCAAGCGAAATCACACCCTGTTTAACGCTCTTCGTAACCCATCTTTCGAGTTGTCGGACGAGTTTTTTCGGGTCGTACTGCACGTAGTCGAGCACTTCCTCGACCGTTTCACCGTCGATGATTTGGTCGATGTGGTAGTGGCCGTCCTTCACGGAAATGTGAGCCGCGTTGGTGTCGCCGAAAAGGTTGTGCATGTCGCCGAGAATCTCCTGATAGGCACCGACGAGGAACACGCCGAGATAATAGTCCTCGTTGCGCTTCAGCGCGTGGACGGGCAGGACGTGGCTGGTGTGGCGCGAGGTGACGAAATTGGCGATTTTTCCGTCGGAGTCGCAGGTGATGTCTTGCAGCGTGGCGTTGCGCGTCGGACGCTCGTTGAGCCGCTGAATCGGCACAATCGGGAAAAGTTGGTCGATGGCCCACGAGTCGGGCAGGCTCTGAAAGAGCGAGAAGTTACAGAAATACTTGTCAGCCAACAACTTATCGAGTTTTCGCAGTTCTTCGGGAATGTGCTTCAACGACTTCGCCAGCACGTTGATTTCGCGACAGACGCTCCAGAACATCGACTCGATTTCGGCGCGTGTTTTGAGGTCGATCAGTCCGTGGGAAAACAGGTCGAGCGCCTCTTCACGAATGGCCTCGGCGTCGTGCCAGTCCTCCATCATCGAGCGCGAATTCAGGTTGTCCCAAATCTTGTAAAGTTCCTTCACCAACTGATGGTCGTCCTCACTCGCCTCAAATTCCTCGGGCATTTCGGGCAGCGAGGCCGTTTCGAGCACGTCGATGATGAGCACGGAATGGTGGGCGGTCAGCGAGCGGCCACTCTCGGTGATGAGGTTCGGATGTGGAATTTCATTCTTGTCGGCAGCATCGACAAACTGGTATATGCAATCGTTTACGTACTCCTGAATCGAGTAATTGACGGAACTCTCGCTCGACGACGAGCGCGTGCCGTCGTAATCGACACCGAGTCCGCCACCGCAATCCACGAAATCGACATTGTAGCCCATTTTGTGGAGTTGCACGTAGAACTGAGCCGCCTCGCGCAACGCCGTCTGGATGCGGCGGATTTTCGTGATTTGCGAGCCGATGTGGAAATGGATGAGGCGCAGACAGTCGTGCATTCCCTTTTCGTCGAGTATTTGCAGGGCTTTCAGCAGTTCCGACGAAGTCAGTCCGAACTTCGAGGCGTCGCCGCCGCTGTCTTCCCATTTTCCTGCGCCCGACGAGGCCAATTTGATGCGGATGCCGAGGTTGGGCATCACGCCGAGTTTCTTGGCGGCACGGGCGATGATGTCGAGTTCGTTCAACTTCTCCACGACGATGAAAATTCGCTTGCCCATCTTCTGCGCCAACAACGCCAATTCGATGTACGACTGGTCTTTGTAGCCGTTGCAGATGATGAGCGAATCGCTCTGGCACTGCACGGCGATGACGGCGTGCAACTCGGGCTTCGAACCGGCCTCCAATCCGAGGTTGAACTTGCGTCCGTGCGAGATGATTTCCTCGACCACAGGCTGCATCTGATTGACCTTGACGGGATAGATGATGAAATTTTCGGCCTGATAGCCATACTCTTCCTTGGCCTTCTTGAAACAACTTGCCGTTTTTTCAATTCGGTTGTCGAGAATGTCGGGAAAGCGCAGCAGCACGGGCGGCGTGACATCGCGCAGCGCCAGTTCGTCCATCACTTCGCGCAGGTCGATCTGCGTCTGGTCCTTGCAGGGCGTCACATAGACATTTCCCGCCTCGTTCACTCCGAAATACGAGATTCCCCAACCGTTCAGGTTGTAGAGTTCCTTCGAGTCTTCAATCGTCCATTTCTTCATTTGCTCAGTCTTCTAAAAAAGATTTTTCGATACGATATTAAAATTGGAGGACAAAAGTACAAATAAAAATTCGATTTCACGCGATTTTTCTGTAATAAATTTTCAATCGGCGTTTTCCTCAGGCGCAATCGTGCTCGTGGCAATGGCTTTCGGCGGTTTCAAATTCCAAAGTCGAATGACCGATATTGAGATGCTTTAATTGGTGTTTAAGTTCAATTTTTGCCGATTCCATCGCGTCGAGCGAGTCGATGACCACGTGGGCGGTCAGGGCATTGTCGGTCGTGGATATCGCCCAAACGTGCAAATGATGGACATCGATGATGTGGTCGTTTTCCAAGAGCGTCGTACGCACTTGTTCCAAGGAAATGTTCTCGGGAAGGCCGTCGAGCGAGAGCCGCAGACTGCCCGACAGCAGATTCCATGTCGAAACAAGGATGACGGCGGCAATGATGAGGCTGACGATGGGATCGACGACGGTCCAGCCCGTCACGGCGATGATGATGCCCGAAATGACGACTCCGACGCTGACGAGCGTGTCGGCGACCATGTGCAGGAAGGCTCCGCGCACGTTCAGGTCGTTTTTCTGACCGCGCAACAGCAGAAATGCCGTCAGTCCGTTGATGACGATGCCGATGCCGGCCGTCCACGAAATCGCCACGCCGTTCACCTCGGTCGGTTCGTAGAATTTATGGATGCTCTCGATGATGATCGCGCCGACGGCGACGAGCAGGATAATCGCGTTGAGCAGCGAAATGAGCACGGTTGATTTCTTGTAACCGTAGGTGAAACGGCTGTTCGCGTGGACTTTCGCCAACTGGAAGGCGACGAGCACCAAAACGAGCGAAAAAACGTCGCTGAGGTTGTGTCCAGCATCGGAAAGCAGCGACAGCGAGCCTTCAACAAGTCCGATGACGGCCTCGATGATGACAAAAAGCAGGTTCAGAACGATGGAAAAAATGAAAATTCCGTTCAGACTCGTCAGTTTTTCCACGTGATGATGGTGGTGATGACCGTGGGAATGGTCGTGGTGGTGTATCTGTGACATAACTTCATCGCGCAAAGATACATGGACTTTTCGTGTTGGGTGACCGGGATTCGAACCCAGAATGACAGAACCAAAACCTGTAGTGTTACCATTACACCATCACCCAATCAACTTTTGCGGCTGCAAAGGTACAAATAAAATTTGATAATCGACGATTCTGCCAGATATTTTTTCAAAAAACTTGATTTTTTATGTTTTTTAATGCCTTACAACTGCAATTTTTGCCGAATTTCGCCGATGCAGTCGGCGATTTTCTCGAAATTGTCCATGCGATTGACATCGATGATGTGGCGGGCTTGCAGATAGTATTTTTCGCGTTCGGCGAGCTGTTCGCGGATGAAGTCGAGGGCTTGCTCGGGCGTTTTTTCGAGCAAGAGCGGACGGATGCCTTTGCCAAGCGTCAAGTGATATTGCAGCACTTCGGGCGTGGCCTTCAGGTAGATGGTTTCGGCCTGCTGGTTCATGTACGCCATATTGTCGAAGAAGCAGGGCGTTCCGCCACCGCAGGCGATGACGACATTCTCGAACTCGGCGACCTCGTGCAGCATGTTGTGCTCGATTTGCCGAAAACCTTCCTCGCCCTTCTCGTCGAAAATCTCCTTCACGGTATTGCGCATCCGCGTGGAAATATACCAGTCGAGGTCGTAGAACGGGATGCCGAGCGCCTTGGCGAGTTCCTTGCCGACGGTGGTCTTGCCGGCTCCCATGTAACCGATAATAATGATTCTAATCATATTCAGCCCGTCAAGATTTCTTCACAATCTTCATGGCCTCCTCGTAGCTGAGTTCGGCAGCACGAGCGTGCAGATTCTTCGGCAGACGATAATTCTTGCCGTCGTAGGCGATGTAGGGACCGTAGCGACCGTTGAGAATCTCGAGTTTCGCGTCCTCGGCGAAGGTCTTGAGATGCCGCTTTTCCTCTTGCTGACGCTTCTCTTGAATCAGGGCGACTGACTCGTCCAAAGTGATGGCCATCGGATCGACGCCCTTCGGCAGCGACACAAATTTCTTGTCGTGCATGATGTAAGGACCGAAGCGACCCACGCCAATGACGACATCATTATCCTCAAACTGGCCAACCGTGCGGGGCAGTTGGAACTGGCTGAGCGCGTCTTCGAGCGTGACGGTTTCCATCGTTTTGTTGGTGGGAAGTTGGGCAAAACGCGGTTTTTCTTTGTCGTCGGCAGCACCGATTTGCACGA
This sequence comes from Prevotella sp., assembly GCA_017538195.1. Classification (GTDB taxonomy): domain Bacteria; phylum Bacteroidota; class Bacteroidia; order Bacteroidales; family Bacteroidaceae; genus Prevotella. Next base: position 7,658 of record JAFYJH010000180.1, on the reverse strand, counting down.
CCGGCCCGAAGCGTCCGATTTTCACGAACACGGGCTTTCCGCTCTTCGGGTCGATGCCGAGTTGCCGCTCTCCGGCCTTGTGTTCCGACCGCGCCTTGATGACTTTCTCGACCGTCGGTTCAAACTGCTTGTAGAATTTCGTCATCATCTGGTTCCAGTCGGTTTTTCCTTCGGCGATTTTGTCGAAATCCTGCTCGACGCGAGCCGTGAAACCGTAGTCCATAATGTCGGGGAAATGCTTGATGAGGAAGTCATTGACGACGATGCCGATGTCGGTCGGCAGCAGGCGACCTTTCTCCGAGCCAGCCATTTCCTTCTTCGTCTTGGTCGTGATTTTCTGACCTTTCAGCGTATCGACCGTGAACTGCCGCTCATAGCCCTTTTTGTCGCCTTTTTGCGTATATTCGCGCTGTTGGATGGTGGAAATCGTGGGCGCGTAGGTCGAAGGACGACCGATACCGAGTTCTTCGAGTTTGTGGACGAGCGAAGCCTCGTTGTAGCGCACGGGACCTTGGCTGAAACGCTCGGAAGCCGTGATTTCCTGTCGAGTGAGCAGGTCGTTTTTCTTCAAAACTGGCAACTGGAATGCCGCGTCGCCACCGTCGGCCTCATCGTCGGTCGATTCGCGATAAACCTTCAGAAAACCGTCGAATTTCACGACTTCGCCGTTGGCGACGAAGGTGTAGGGTGTTGATTGTTGGGTGTTGGGTGTTGATTCACCATTGGCGGTTTTCACTTGAATTTCGACGGTCGTTTTCTCGATTTCGGCATCAGCCATCTGCGAGGCAGCCGTGCGCTTCCAAATCAGTTCGTAGAGGCGGCGTTCCTGCGCCGTCGAGTCGATGGTTGCCTTGCTCATATAGGTCGGACGAATGGCCTCGTGTGCCTCCTGAGCACCCTTCGAATGGGTCTGGAACTTGCGCGGACGGCTGTATTCTGCACCGTAGAGATTCGTGATTTCCTCCTTGCTCGTGTTGATGCACAGGCTCGACAAATTCACCGAGTCGGTACGCATATAAGTAATGTGTCCACTTTCGTAGAGGCGTTGCGCCACCATCATCGTCTGCGACACCGTGAAACCGAGTTTTCGGGCGGCTTCCTGTTGCAGCGTCGAGGTTGTGAAAGGCGGTGCCGGTGTGCGTTTCAGCGGCTTTTTCGTGACGCTTCCAACCACAAATTCAGCCTCGCGACATTCCTCGAGGAAGGCCAACGCCTCTTCGTGGGTCTTGAATCGGGTCGAGAGCGATGCCGTGATTTCCTGTTGCTTGCCGTCGGCCAACAGGAACTTTCCCGTCACGTGGTAGTAGGGTTCGCTCTTGAAGTCCTGAATTTCGCGCTCGCGCTCGACAATCAGCCGCACGGCGACGCTCTGCACGCGACCAGCCGACAACGCCGGTTTTACCTTGCGCCAGAGCACGGGCGAGAGTTTGAAACCCACCAATCGGTCGAGCACGCGACGCGCCTGCTGCGCATTCACGAGGTTCATGTCGATGTGGCGAGGATGTTCGATGGCGTCGAGAATCGCCGGTTTCGTAATCTCGTGGAACACGATTCGGTTCGTATTCTTCTCGTCCAAGCCCAGCACCTCGCACAAATGCCACGAAATGGCTTCTCCCTCGCGGTCTTCATCGCTTGCGAGCCAAACCTTCTCGGCTTTCTTCGCGTTCTGCTTCAAGTCGGCGACGATTTTTTTCTTTTCCTCGGGAATCTCGTAGTCGGGCTGCAACGTACCCGAATCAATGCTGATTTCCTTCTTTTTCAAGTCGCGAATGTGGCCGTAAGACGACATCACCTTGAACTCTTTTCCCAAAAAACGCTCGATGGTCTTGGCTTTCGCCGGACTCTCTACGATAACTAAATTTTTCTGCATACCGTTATTTCTTTTTTTTTGTTTTTGCTTTATTTATCGGCGTTTTCCGCCCATTTTTCGGGACTTTTCCATCAGTTTTCCAACCAACTGTCCCATTTTAGGGCGCAAAAGTAATCAAAACTTTTGCTTACACCTTATTATATAGATGTTTTTTCAGTTTTTTTAAGAAAATTTCTGTGGAAGACATCTTTTGATTCATAGTCGCCATTCGTCTGAAAATCATAAAAAACAATAATTAAAAGGGCTAAACTTTGGTGGTTTGGCCTTTTTTGTGTAATTTTGCGCCCGAATTTGCGAAAATCGCCGATTCAAAGAAGTTTTTTAGATGTTTTATAAAAGAAAAAAGTAAAATTTTTTAGATGAACGTAATTACGAAAAGTGTTCAATTGCCTGATGGAAGAACCATCACAATTGAAACCGGAAAAGTGGCAAAGCAGGCCGACGGAAGCGTTGTTCTCCGCATGAACAACACCGTGCTCCTCGCCACTGTCTGCGCCGCAAAAGATGCAGTCCCAGGAACAGATTTCATGCCTTTACAGGTTGATTATCGTGAACAGTACAGTGCTGCCGGCCGTTTCCCCGGCGGCTTCACCAAGCGCGAAGGAAAGCCGGGCGACAACGAGATTCTCACCAGTCGCCTTGTCGATCGTGTGCTGCGTCCGCTCTTCCCCGGCAACTACCACGCCGAGGTGTATGTGAACGTGATGCTGCTGTCGGCAGACGGCGTGGACCAGCCCGACGCATTGGCAGGTTTCGCGGCTTCGGCAGCCCTCGCTTGCTCGGATATTCCTTTCGAGTGTCCTATTAGTGAGGTTCGCGTGGCGCGCGTGAATGGCGAGTATGTCATTGCCCCGACCTTCCAGCAGATGAAGGAGGCCGACATGGACATCATGGTCGGCGCTTCGGCTGAGAACATCATGATGGTCGAGGGCGAGATGAAGGAAGTCAGCGAACAGGACTTGCTCGGTGCGCTGAAAGCCGCGATGGATGCCATCAAGCCGATGTGCGCCCTTCAGGAAGAACTCTCGAAGGAGTTGGGCAAGGACGTGAAGCGCGAGTACGAGCACGAGGTGAACGACGAAGAGCTGCGCCAGCGCGTGGCAAGCGAGTTGTATCAGCCCGTGTATGACGTGACGAAGCAGGCTCTCGAAAAACACGCTCGTGCGGAGGCTTTCGAGAAGATTCGCGAGGACTTCAAGGAGAAATATGCCGCCGAAAACGCCTCGCTCAGCGAGGACGAACTCGACGAAAAGGCTGCGATGATCGATCGCTACTACCACGATGTGGAGCGCGATGCGATGCGCCGTTGCATCCTCGACGAAGGAATCCGCCTCGATGGTCGCAAAACCGACGAAATCCGCCCGATTTGGTGCGAGGTTGAACCGCTGCCGATGCCTCACGGAAGTGCCATCTTCACGCGCGGTGAAACGCAGTCGCTCTCGACTTGTACGCTCGGCACGAAACTCGACGAAAAACTCGTCGATGACGTGCTCGACAAGAGTTATATGAAATTCCTGTTGCACTACAACTTCCCGCCGTTCTCGACGGGTGAGGCGAAGGCGCAGCGCGGTGTCGGTCGTCGCGAAATCGGCCACGGCCACCTTGCTTGGCGCGGTCTGAAGGGTCAGTTGCCCGACGATTTCCCCTACACCATCCGTCTGGTGAGCCAGATTCTCGAATCCAACGGCTCGTCGTCGATGGCTACCGTCTGCGCAGGAACTCTCGCACTGATGGACGCTGGTGTGCCCATCAAAAAGCCCGTTTCGGGCATCGCAATGGGTCTGATCAAGAACCCGGGCGAGGATAAATTCGCCGTGTTGAGCGACATTCTCGGCGACGAGGATCACCTCGGCGATATGGACTTCAAGACGACGGGCACCATCGACGGTTTGACTGCCACGCAGATGGACATCAAGTGCGACGGACTCTCGTTTGAAATCCTCGAAAAGGCACTGATGCAGGCGAAAGCCGGTCGTGAGCACATTCTGAACTGCCTCACCGACACCATCGCCGAACCGCGTGCCGAACTCAAGCCGCACGTTCCGCGCATCGAGCAGTTCGACATTCCCAAGGAATTCATCGGCGCCGTCATTGGCCCGGGTGGAAAAATCATCCAGCAGATTCAGGAAGACACCGGCTCCACCATCGTCATCGACGAAATCGACGGCGTGGGCAAGGTGCAGGTTTCCGCTCCCGACCGCGAGAGCATCGACGCTGCCATCCGCAAGGTCAAGGCCATCGTGGCCGTTCCCGAAGTGGGCGAGGTCTATGAGGGCGTTGTCCGCTCGGTGATGCCTTACGGCTGCTTCGTCGAGATTATGCCCGGCAAGGACGGTCTGCTCCACATCAGCGAAATCGACTGGAAGCGTTTGGAGAGCGTTGAGGAAGCCGGTCTGCAAGAAGGCGACAAAATCAACGTGAAGTTGCTCGACATCGACCCGAAGACGGGCAAATACAAACTCAGCCATCGCGTGCTCATTCCGAAACCCGAAGGTTACGTGGAGCGCGAGCGTCGTCCGCGCCCCGAGCGTCCGAATCGTCCGAACGACCGCCGCAACAACGACCGTCGCACCGGCGAGCGCAGCACGTTCCGTCCGAGCAATCGCCCCTACGAAATGCAGAAGAATTTCGAGGAGACCCGCGACACGTTTGAGGAGCGCGAGCCTCGCGACTTCAACGACACGCTCGACCACGACTTTGACTTCTAAATCGACTGAAAAAGTCGTTTCAACTACGATAGAAACAGCCCGAAATCATCGGTTTCGGGCTGTTTTAATGTTTTTTTGGACGAAAAACTTGCTCAATTCAAAAAAAGTACCTACCTTTGCCCTCGATAACAGCGTAGAAGCGAAAAACAGATAGCGCCATTTCCATTGGCATCGATTCCGACATGCAGAGTTTGTCGGGATTTCTTTTTTGCTGTTTGCGCAAAACGTATTGAAAATCAATAAATTAAAAAAATAGAAGATTATGGCATACATGTCGAAAGAAGGCTACGAAAATCTCTTAGCCGAACTGAAAAAGCTCGAGGAAATCGAGCGTCCGAAAGCCTCAGCAGCCATCGCGGAAGCACGCGACAAGGGCGACCTGAGCGAAAATTTCGAGTACGAGTCAGCGAAGGAAGCGCAGGCTCACCTTGAAGACAAAATCAACCAGTTGAAACGCACGATTGCCGACGCGAAAATCGTCGATACATCGCGCCTGAGTGCCGATGCCGTGCAGATTCTCTCGAAGGTGGAACTGACGAACCTCGTGACGGGTCAGCAGATGAAGTACACCATCGTCAGCGAACAGGAAGCCAACCTTCGCGAGGGCAAAATCTCGATTACCACGCCCATCGCACAGGGTCTGCTCAACAAAAAAGTGGGCGACACGGCGGAAATTCAGGTGCCGCGTGGAACCATTAAATTAAGGATTGATAGTATTTCCATTTAACTAAGGGAAGTGAAAGGGAATGGAAGGGAAGTGAAAGGGGAGTTAAAGGGACGTTAGTCTTTTTCAATGAAAAAAATAATGGGCTATTGTCCCCTTCTCTCCTCCTTCTCTCCCCTTTCACTCCCCCTTTAAACCCTTAAAAATTATGACTATATTCAGCAAAATTGCCGCAGGCGAGATTCCCTCGTACAAATGCGCCGAAAACGAGAAGTTCTATGCTTTTCTCGACATCAATCCGCTCGTCGTGGGTCACACGCTCGTGATTCCGCGTCGCGAAGTTGATTACTATTTCGACCTCGACGACGAGGAAATCGCCGAGATGCAGGTGTTCGCCAAGCGCGTCGCAACCGCCATCGGAAAGGCATTTCCGTGTCGGAAAGTGGCGCAGGTGGTGCTCGGGCTCGAAGTTCCCCACGCCCACATCCACTTGATTCCGATGCAGTCGGAGGCCGACGCCGATTTCCGTCGCGAGAAACTCTCGCTCACGAAGGAGCAGTTCGAGGAGGCAGCAGCGAAGATTCGAGCAGCATTTTAACTATGCAGATTCTCCTCGTAAACGATATGGTCGGACACAGCAAGGTCGGCATGGGAGCTATGCTGCCCGTGTTGTCGTATCTGGGTCATTCGGCCTTCAATTTGCCGACGGCTCTTGTCTCAAACACCTTTAATTACGGCCTTTTCAACGTACTCGACACCACCGACTACATCCGAGGAACGCTGCCCGTCTGGAAGCAGCTTGGATTCCGCTGCGATGCCATTTGCACGGGTTATATGTATTCCGAGGAACAGGCACAACTCGTCAGCGACTACTGTCGCGAACAGGCCGCCGAAGGCACGAAAATCTTCGTCGATCCCGTGATGGGCGACGGCGGAAGCCTCTACAACGGCCTTTCGATGCAGCAAGTCGAGATTATGCGGCGCGTGGTGGCGGTGGCTGACTTGACCTTCCCCAACTACACCGAGGCCGCCCTGCTCACCGACATTCCCTATCAGAAAGACGGCATCACATGGGACGAAGCCTGCCAGATGCTCAGAAAATTGCACGAAATCGGCGCGAAATCGGTTCTCGTCACCAGTTGCATCATCGACGGACAGCATTGCGTCGTCGGTTTCAACCACCTCGACAACGATTTTTTCCGCCTCGACTACGAAGAAATCCCCGGCCAGTATCACGGCACGGGCGACCTTTTCTCCGCCTTTCTCATCGGCCATCTGCTCAACGGAAAACCGCTGAAAGACGCGACGCGACGCACGATGGACGCCGTGGCGCGCCTCATCGACCTCAACAAAGACCTCGACGACAAGTATCGAGGAATCCTCGTCGAGCAGTTCCTGCATCAATTCTAAGCGGAAATTCAACAAGGCTTCATAACATCGTCGGTGGAGAATCCCTACCAAACATTAGGGATTTTCCACCTGTTTTTTAGGGTTAGTCCTTTTGCAGGCACCAGAAAAAAGCCGAAATTTGCAGTGTGAATTAGAAAAAGAATGTCTAACCCTTAACCAAACAGGAGGTACAATTATGAAGAAGATCTTGACTCTGGCAATGATGATGGTGGTCGCCATCTCTGCCAACGCGATGAGCTATTCAATGGCAAAGAACGAAGCCCTCTTCCTCAGCGATAAGATGGCATACGAACTGAATCTCACCAATGCGCAGTACGACGCCGTGTATGAGATTAACCTCGACTACTTGATGAGCGTGAACGGACGCGACGATGTGTTCGGCGTCTGGTGGAACCGCCGCAACATCGACCTGAAGTACGTGTTGAACGCTTGGCAGTACGAAAAGTATATGTCGCTGAACTACTTCTATCGTCCGCTCTCGTGGAAATCCGGCTCTTGGAGTTTCAGCATCTACAGCCGCTACTCCAACAGAAACCTCTTCTACAAGGCTCGTCCCTCGGTGTACGTGACCTACAAGGGTGGCAACCATCGGAAATCCTCGGGCCACAGCATCGACAGGAAGCAGAACCACTTCGACAGCGGTCGTGCGATTGCCCACAACTCCGGCTCCGGCAAGTCCCACTTCGGTCGTCGCAAGTAGAACCATAAGTTTCCACTATATGCCTTGAAAAAGGACACGACGGGGAATCTCAGCAATGGGGTTCCTTTTTTTTGTTTTTTGCAAAAAATCTTATTTGTGACACCATTTGTACACTTTGAACAACAAAAATCCCTCGTAAATACTTAATTTACAAGGGATTTCGTTTGTTTTGAAGTACCCAGAGCCGGGGTCGAACCGGCACGGGTTGCCCCACTGGTGTTTGAGACCAGCGCGTCTACCGATTCCGCCATCTGGGCAGTGCTTCAAACACGGCGAATCGCCTTTTCAAAAACGAATCCAAAAACG
>JAFYJH010000179.1 GCA_017538195.1 Prevotella sp. | reverse complement strand
CAAAAAATAATATGAAAAAAATCCTAACCATCGGCCTCTTGCTACTCGGACTGACGGCATCGGCCAAAACTTATGAGTACAAAACCGTCGCGGGCGACATGACCCAGACACGTATCTACACCCTCGACAACGGACTGAAGGTCTATCTGTCGGTGAACAAGGAAAAGCCGCGCATCCAGACCTACATCGCCGTGCGCACGGGCTCGAAAAACGACCCTGCCGAAACGACCGGACTGGCGCACTATTTGGAGCACATTATGTTCAAGGGCACGAAGCAGTTCGGCACGTCGAATCCCGAAGCCGAGCAGGTGTTGCTCGACGACATCGAGGCTCGCTACGAGGCTTACCGCCTGCTGACCGACCCAGAGGAGCGTCGCGTGGCCTATCACGGAATCGACAGCGTTTCGCAACTCGCTGCGCAGTATTTCATCCCCAACGAATACGACAAACTGATGTCGGCCATCGGCGCACAGGGCACGAATGCCTACACCTCATACGACGTGACCTGCTACACCGAAGACATTCCCTCGAATGAAATCGAAAACTGGGCGAAAATCCAGTCCGACCGCTTCCAGAATATGGTGATTCGCGGTTTCCACACCGAACTTGAGGCCGTTTACGAGGAATACAACATCTATTTGGCCGAGGACGGCGAAAAGACCGTCAATGCGCTGCTGAACAAGCTCTTCCCGACCCATCCCTACGGCACACAAACCACCATCGGCACGCAGGAACACCTGAAAAATCCGTCGATTGTGAACATCAAGAATTATTTTAACAAATGGTATGTGCCGAACAACGTGGCCATTTGTATGGCAGGCGACTTCAATCCCGACGAAACCATCGCCATCATCGACCGCTATTTCGGCTCGTGGAAGCCGGGCGCAGACGTGCGACAGCCCGAATTTCCTGCCTTGAAACCCATCACCGCGCCCCGCGACACCACGATCTACGGTCTGGAGACTGAAACGCTGTGGATGGGATGGCGATTCGGACGCGGAAACTCGCCGGAAATCGACACGCTGAACGTGGTCGGCGAAATGCTCTCGAACGGCACCGCCGGACTCATCGACCTCAACATCAACCAACAGATGAAAGCACTCAACGCGTTTGCAGGGAATTGGAATTTGCGCGACCATTCGCTCTTCCTCATGGGCGCAACGCCGAAGGAAGGACAGACGCTTGAGGAAGTGCGCTCGCTGCTGCTCGGCGAGGTCGAAAAACTGAAAAATGGCGACTTCTCCGACGATCTGCTGCCCTCGATTGTCAATAACGCTAAATTGCAGTATTTCACGCAGTTGGAGAGCAATCAGCGTCGCGCCAGTTTGTTTGTCGATACCTACATCAACGAAATTCCGTGGGAGCAGCAAGTGGGCTATCTCGACCGCATCAACGGCATCACCAAACAGCAAGTCATCAACTTCGCACGCCGCCATTTCCGCCAGAACTACGTCACCGTTTTCAAGCGTCAAGGCGAGGACAAGACGCTGAAGAAAATCGACAAGCCTGCCATCACGCCGATTCCCACGAACCGAGACCAGATGAGCGATTTTGTCAAGAATATTCAAAACTCCGACGTAAAACCCATCGAACCGCGCTTCGTCGATTTCCAGAAAGACCTCACCTTCGGAAAAACGAAGAAAAATCTGCCGTATATCTACGTGAAAAACACGGAAAACGGTCGATTCACCCTCGATTTCCGCTACGATTTCGGCAACGAGAGCGACCTGCGCTACGCCTATGCGAAGGAATACCTGAAAGTGCTCGGCACCGACAAATACACGAAGGAGCAGATTCAGCAGGAGTTCTACAAGTTGGCTTGCGACTACGACATCAGCGTGGGAAGCCGCAGCATCGACGTTATGTTGTATGGCCTGGCTGAGAATATGCCGCAGGCACTCGCCCTGCTCGAACACCTGATGCAGAACGCGAAAGTCGATCACGAGGCCGCCAAGCAAATCATCGACCTCGAAGAAAAGAGCCGCAACGACGCGAAACTCAACCAACAGCAGAATTTCTCGCGCCTCGTGCAATACGGTCTTTACGGCCAGTACAATCCCGCCCGCCACGACCTCAGCATCGCCGAACTGCGCCAGCAAGACCCGCAGCAACTGCTCACGCTGCTGAAAAACCTCAAAAACTACGAGCACACCGTATTATATTATGGTCCGATGAGCGAGCAGGAACTGGCGAATGTCGTCACGAAAACGCATAAAACGGCGAAGAAACTCGCTGCCGTGCCCGTCGGAAAGCACTACACTTATCAGGCTACGCCGCAGAACGAAATCCTGATTGCGCCCTACGACGCCAAGAACATCTATATGCGGATGATTCACAACGAAAATCGCGCGTGGAACCCCGACGAAGCAGCCGTGAAAGCCCTGTTCAACGAGTATTACGGCGGCGGAATGAACACGATTGTATTCCAAGAGATGCGCGAGGCTCGCGGACTGGCCTACAACGCCTTCGCCGACTATGTGGAGCCGTCGTTCAACGACCAGCCCGAATATTTCTTCACCCACATCATCACGCAAAACGACAAGATGATGGACTGCATCCGCCACTTCAACCTGATTCTCGACACGATTCCGCAGAGCGAAACGGCCTTCCGCATCGCCAAGGACGCGCTCACGAAGCGTCTGCAAAGCCAGCGCACCACGAAGTTCTCGCTCATCAATGCGTGGCTGTCGGCGAAGCGGCTCGGCATTGACTACGACATCGACAAGAAAATCTACGAGGCCCTGCCTGCGCTGCAACTCAGCGACATCGTCCGCTTCGAGCAGCAGGAATTGGCCCGCAAGCCTTATCGCTACGTAATCCTCGGCGACGAAAAGGAACTCGATATGGAATCGCTCGGGAAAATCGGCACGATTCGCCGCCTCTCAACAGAGGAGATTTTCGGGTATTGATTTCGTTGATTTGATTCAAAATTAAGTTGAAAGCAAAATCCCCAAAAGTCGCTGTGACTTTTGGGGATTTTTCGTTATTTCAAGCGATTTCAATAGACGATTTTCCGACCACCTTGAATATAGATGCCACGTTGCTGCGGTTGAACGACTCGACGGCCTTGCAGGTCGTACATCGGCAGACGCGAGCGGTCGAAATCGTCGTGATAGACGATGCCGATGGCCGTCGGCAGAATGGTCGAAGCGTCGAATTCCTCCACGATTTCGTAGATGGTCGGAGCCGTGCCAGTCCACGTGAGGCGCACAGCGTGAGCTTCGGGATACTGCGAGAGGTCGAAACGCTGCGCACTCTGCGAGAGCGTGCCGATTTGCGTCCACGACTCGCCGTCGTTTGTCACTTCCACGCTCACGCCCTCGGGTACTTCGCTTCCGCTGAAAATCGTCAGAGCGACAGTCGGATTCGGCTGTATGAAGCGATAGACGAGGCTCTTCGTGCTCGGCGCAACACTCGTGTAAGGCAGTGCATCGACGGCCTTGCTCAGCGCGATGCCATTGTCATCCTGACATTGCGGTACGCTGAGGCTCTGCTTGTTCACTTCCATCTCAAACAGGCGCAGCCATTTGTTCGTCTTGGCACTGATGACGCGCAGCCGCACGAATTTGGCGGTTGCGCCGTTGCCGTTGAAATCGACAAATTTCATTTCGTTTCCGCCCTGAATGGCGTAACTCGCTGTCAATGAGAAAGTTGTCGTCGAAGTTCCCTTCACTTTCAGTGCCGTCCATTTCGAACCGTCGTCAGAAATTTCAACCACCGCCGTGTTCATAAAGTCGTCGTTTTTCGTGCCGAAGCAGATGCGAACATCATAGACATTGGTCGAAGCCGCCAGATTCAGCACATAAGTATCGCCGTTGCTTTGGTTTTTTTTCACCGCCCACCACGTCGAATAGTCGCCGTCGGTGAGGTTCGAGCGCGGCTGATCCTCGGCGTTCTCGCCATCGGGCACGGTCACGCTGTTGATGGTCGGCACCGCGTCGTGCTCAATCGAGAACGCTGCCCTTGAGAACGCCGCCGACTGCGTTTCGCCGCTGACATTCTCGAAAATCACGTATTTCACAAGGTTTTCAGGCAATTCCTCGGCATTTTCAAGCGTTTTCCACGTGCGGAAATCCTCGCTGTAGCGCACGGTGAAATTTTGCAGCAATTCATCGCCGAAATTCCACTGTTTGATGCGCATCGCACTCGGCAATCGAAGGCCCGCGAAGCAACCCAACGGCACTTCCACCGTTCCACCGAGGTAATAGACCTTGCTCGCACTGGCATAGATCGCCCGGAACGTGCTTCCCGGGTCGGTCGGCAGGTTGTGAATCGCGCTTTGCTTCTGTGTCGCGTCGCCGAACTCGCCCTTCAGGATGTTCTCGCGCAACCACGACATAAACGGATAGAAATATTTGTGCGAGGTCTGCGCCTGTCGCCACGAAACGCTTCCGCCCATACCTTCGAGCGCGTAGGCGGTGTAAATCGTGTTCACATCGATGTCGGCAATGTTTTCGAGCGCGGAAACGTAGCCCGGCCAACGTGCGGTGATCTCGTCGGTGCTTTGCGCAGCGTCCATCATATCAATCGTAATCCTCGCCATTTCCTGCAATTTCAGCAGCCACGGCGCGATGTCGGTGTAGAGCAGGCGGTCGCTTTCGCGCTCGCTGTCCTTGTAGGCGACGAACTTCGCACAGACCGTTTTCAGCCGTTCCATTCGGTCGCGAAGTTGCTTGGAATACGTATTCGTCGAGGTTGCAATTCGATTTTTCACGTTGTTCAAGAGCGTTCCGAAAGCCGACGGGTCGTTCCAACGAAGATAGTCGCAGAGGAACGAGAAATCGTCCGCATCAGCCGCGCCCACTACGGCTTTCACCGCTGCATTGTAACTGCTTTGGTTGTTGAATCCGGCGGTGTGCCACGCATAGTCCGCCACGCTGAACAAGGCCACTTTCGACATTTCGCCTTCTTGCATCGGATTGCTGACGATGCCGATGCCGCCCGTCAGCGTCGAGGGAACAGTGCCGTTGCTGTCCACCGAAGGCATTTCGAAGAAGTTGGCGTACATATCCTTCGTGTAGATTTGGCCGTCGCTGTTGTCGTTGCAGGGATAGTTCCACCACCACGCCACATCGCGACCGAGATACTGCCTCACTTCGTTGAGGTCGCCGCTGTTGGGAATACTCCAAACGCCCCAGCCCGTCGTGTAAATCGTCACGTTTTTCGGAGTCGTCGCCAAAGCCTTGTAAAAACCTGCACGGGCATCGGCTCCAACCCAGCCCAAAGCGTAGATTTGCGGCACGAAATGCACGGGACGAACCGTGTCGGCAGGCGCGGCGGTCGCTTTGTTGTATTTTTTCTCAAGACCGCGCTGCACGGCCGTCAAATTGTCGGCATTGAGTTGGTATTTGTCGGCTCCGGGCAAGCCCACGTCATCGACGAAAATGGCGAATTGGCGCACGCCGAGCTTATACATCTTGTCGAATTTGCTCAGAATGTCGTTCACCACCGTGCCGCTCCAGATGAAATTATTTCCCGGGTGAATCGCCCAGATGAAATTCACCTTCGTCGCCGCCGACTGCGCCGTGATTTCGCGCAACATCTTCTGCGTCAGCCAACCGTTTTTCTCTTGTTCGGCGGTGATGCTCGTCGGATAAGCCTCCGTCCACTTGCTTGAATGATATGGGTCGCTCTTCGCGCCGTAAAGATAGGTGTTCATCTTGTAGCGCATCATAAAGCGCATCAGGTCCTTCTTCACGCTGATGGTGTAGGGATAGCCGTAGTAACCCTCGACCAAACCGCGACTTTCAAGGTCGGCAAAGTCGTTGATGGTGATGGCCGGCATCGCGTCCGTGGCGAATTGGTCCATCATCTGCTCCAACGACGCCAAGCCGAAGAAAACAGCGTCGGTGTGCTCACCGAGAACAATCAGACGCGCAAAGTCGCCCGATTTCCAGAGGTGAAGCACGTGGCGGTCGTACTTGCTCTTTTTCGTCAGCGCACTGCGCTCGAAACCGGCTTCCTCCGCCTGCTGACAAGCGATTTCGCCACTGCCATTCACGCCGAGCAGAATGTTCGCCGAATTTTCATTGATTTCCGTCGAAAACGAGGCCGAAAGCCCGTGTTCGCCGAGGATTTCCGACAGTCGGTTCTTCGTCGGCTCGTCGATTCCACTTTCACACACCACGTTCACGCTCGTCGTGAACGCCACAGTTCCGCTACCCGCCGTCATTTTCTGCGGCACGGGATAGATCGTGTACTTCTGCGCATAGGCCGTCACGGCAAGGCAGAACAACACAAAAGTAAAGATTTTTTTCATCATTATGTCGTTATCATTAGAAAACTGGGTGCAAAGGTACGAAAAAAGTTGAATCCTCGCAAGGGATTTGCATTTTTTAGGAGTTATCGCTGCGCTTGGGAGTTAGTTCGCTGCGCTCACGGAGTTAAGAAGTTAAGACAAATGTCGTCTTGTAGTTGAAAAATTCTGTTTTTGGTTAAAAAATCTAAAAATATCGCAGAAAATCCACACTTTATAAAATACAGTTTATAAAAAATGGATAACTTTGCAAACCGAACTTTATAAAAATAATCAAATTTTATAAACTACACTTTATATGAAGATCAGTAAAGATATTATCAAACAGTGTTTAATCAGCAAGCAGCGAGAAGTGGATGAGGCGGTCATTGTGAACCGTCCCGTCGATTTTGAGGAGAACGGAAACTACGTAATCGTGGGCGTAAGGCACACGGGAAAATCCTATTTGCTCTATCAGCGTGTGCGACAACTTCAGGCGGCAGGAATCGGATGGGACGAGATTCTTTTCGTGGACTTTGAAGACGAGCGTCTGGCGGAGTTTCAGGCAGAGGATTTCAACAGCCTGTTGGAAGCCCATTTGGAACTATACGGAAAAAAGCCTGTAGTATTTTTGGACGAGGTGCAGAACATTCCGCATTGGGATAAGTTTGTGCGTCGGTTGGCCGATGCGAAATATCGGGTTTACGTGACGGGCAGCAATGCGAAAATGCTGAGCAAGGAAGTCGCAACCACGCTTGGCGGTCGATTTTTCATCTACGACGCCTACCCGTATTCGTTCAAGGAATATCTGGCGGCGCAACACGTGGAATTGCAGGAGCATTGGGAATACGACACGATACAGCGGAGCGAGGTGAAGCGGCATCTGAACGAATATTTCTATTTTGGCGGCCTGCCAGAAATACTTTCGTTCAAGAACAAGCGGGCGATGCTGTCGAGCCTCTACCAGAAAATTTATCTGGGCGACATCTGCGCACGACACAACATCAAGAACGACCGCGTGATGAACATTCTGATAAAAAAGATGGCCGAGAGCGTAAAGCAGCCGCTGTCGTTCAACCGCCTGAGGAATGTGGTTGTGGCAACGGGTTCGCCCATCAGCGTACCGACAGCGATAGACTATGCGGGACATGCGGCTGACAGTTGGCTGATTTTACCGATGGAAAACGAAATCGGCAAACTGATGGCAAAGGAATCGCAGAAGAAATACTATTTCATTGACAACGGCTTGCTGAACCTGTTTCTGACGAATGCGGAAACGTCGCTGTTGGAGAATATGGTGGCGGTGGAATTGTGCAGGCGACATGGCAAGGAGAATGTGTTTTTCCGAAACGCCGACAAGGAAATTGACTTCATTGTGCCCGATGAGAAACTGGCCATACAAGTGTCGTATAGCATCAAGGACAAAACCACGCGGAACAGGGAAGTGCCGCCATTGGCAAAATACGCCAAAAATCACCCAGACTGGAACTGCCTTCTGATTACGTTCGATGAAGAGGGTGCGGAAGAAGGAATTCCTGCGGTGCCAGTGTGGAAGTGGTTGCTTTCGTGATTTATATGGATAAAATTCGGGCGGAAACTTCACTTTTTGAAAGTTTCCGCCCGAATTTGTTCCGAT
>JAFYJH010000178.1 GCA_017538195.1 Prevotella sp. | reverse complement strand
TACGAGTGTGGAGTCGATATCGTTGCCGATAATGCGGTTGACGAGGTGAGGACGCACGTAGCGGCCGTTATTTGCGATGGCATTGTAAATCGAGAGGGTGTAGATAGGCGGAATTTCGGAGGCGTATCCGAAGCAGATGCGCGAAAGATTCAGACGTGCGCCGTGGCCTGTCAAATCATCGAAACGGGGAACGCGTTCGCCTGCGATGCCGGTTTTCATCGGTTCGAAGAATCCGCGTTCTTCAAGCGCTTTGCGGAAAGCCTGCGGATTGTTGTGGAATGTCCCCGTGATGATTCGCGCCATGCCGATGTTCGACGACTGTTCAATCACGCCTTCGGCTGTCAGAGCCGAATTATAGTGGGAGTCGCGGATAGGCTTTCCTCCGGCGTAGGCGAAGTGGTCGCCGATTGTAATCATTTGGTTGGGGCTCGTCACAGCGCCGCTTTCCAAGGCGATAAGCATCGAAATTGGTTTGACAACCGACCCGGGTTCGAACCCCATCACGGCACGGTTCATGCCTTCGACAATGCGGCCTGTGTAACGGAATGCGTGGGTGGCGGTATCGGTCTCGATTCGTTCTTTTTCAAGGTTGGATATTGCTTTGATGTCGCCGGTGGCTACTTCCATCAACACTGCCACGCCCCATTCGGCATCGGCGGAATCGAGCATGGCATTAAGTTCGTTTTCGACGATTTCCTGCATGTCGATGTCGATAGTGGTGACAACATCGAAACCGCGAATCGGCTTCACGTCAACTTCGTTGTAGATGCCGGTGAGCATCGGCGTCTTGCGGGTGTGACCCGGAGTGCCGTACAGGAGCGAGTCGAGCGATGCTTCGATGCCCGAAAAACCGTGAATCTCAAAAGGTCGGCTTTCGTTGACGTGTCCGATGCTTCGTTTTGCCATTTTGCCGTAGGGATAGCAACGCTTGGTGTGGGCGTCGGTGGTAAAGCCCGACCTGTTTTTGTTTTTTTGATTGAAAAACGGGAAGGAGCGGACATGTTCGCACTGGTCGATATTCAAGTTTTTCAAAACGAGATATGCACGAGGACGATCCTTTTTGGGGGTGTCGAGCGGGCGCAGCAGATGTTCTTTCCACTCTGCCGCCGTGCGTTTCGGATAATATGTTGCCAGACTGTCGGAAAGGCGTTCGATGCTGTCGTTCAGCATTTTTTCGTTGAATCTTTCGGAACGATAGTCGAGACGGATGTCGTAATAAGTCATATTGGTCGCCAACACCTTGCCGTCGGCCGAAATGATGTCGCCTCGCTCAGGCGGTACGGTCAACGAGCGGCCGAGAAAAGCCTCCATTTGGGCATTCCATTTATCGGCGTCTATGACGGTGGTTTTAACTTCTTTCCAGATGATTCTCACGGCGAGCAAAACCACTAAAACGAGGACTAAGAGGTAGCGCCAATATATGCGTCGTTTACTGTCTTTTCTCATTGTTGTCGGGTTTTGTCGGTTGATGATTCGGGATTATTTATTTCGCCCGAATTGCAGGTAAAATGGCGGCCGCTCCCGCGAAGGCGGGGAAAAACGCGATTCTTTTTGGTGAAATTTTCAGTGTCATAGCGATTGATGATAAAATGGTTTGTTATTCGAGAATAAAGGGCGGTTGGGTTTGAACGGTGAGGTTCAGGTGGAGGGAATCGACAAGTTGCTGCATCGACGTCTCGCAGATGCTGCTGTTATAGAGGGCGCGTTGGCGCACTTCTTCGGCATGGACCGCTTTGAGTTGCTGACGTGCCGTGATGATGCCTTCCATAGTTGACGAGTAATTGAAGCGACATGTGATGTAGATGAAGATTGTGAATGCAACGGCGAAAACTTTCGGCCAGTTGCGAACGAACCATTCGCTGGAGATGATTTCTCCCGTGCGAATCATGTTGAACAACGTCTGGAACACATTCGTCTCTTTCGGTGAATTTTTGTCGGTCTGTTTCTTCATAGTCGGAATTATTTGTTTAGAGGGTTGATACGTTCTGCTATTCTGAGTTTTGCGCTTCGGGAGCGGGGATTGTCGTTCACTTCGCTCTCGTCGGCGACTATCGGCTTCGAGTTGACCTGACGGAACGGCGAGAGTTGGCGGCCGAAAAAGTCCTTCTCGACATTTCCGTCGATGTTGCCTGAGCGCATGAAGTTTTTGACGAGGCGGTCTTCAAGTGAGTGGTAGGTGATAACGGCGAG
>JAFYJH010000177.1 GCA_017538195.1 Prevotella sp. | reverse complement strand
TTCATCAGCCATTATTACGAGGCATACGACATTGCGTTGAGGAAAAAAATAGCCCCCTAAATTAGGGGGTTGGGAGTCTTGAGTGACTCCTTTTCAATATATGAAAAAGAATCAATTAACTAAATATTAACTTAACGGGGCAATGAACATTCTTTCAGACCCCCATCCCCCTAACTTAGGGGGCTTTGTAAAACAATGAAAAAAATCAAAGCTGACTACGCAAACGTTCCCCAGTGGCGGGAACTGACGGTAAAATCGAGTCTTCCAGAGCAGTTGAAATGCTTGGATGAAATTGCCCACAACATGTGGTGGGTGTGGAACTACGAGGCACGCGACCTGTATCGCGACCTTGACCCTGAACTCTATCATGACGTGCACCACAATCCCGTGCAACTCCTTGAAGGGCTGAGTTTCGACCGTAAGGAGGAAATCGTGAAAGACAAGGTACTGATGCGCCGAATCAACAGCGTTTACAAGCAGTTCCGCGAGTATATGGATGTGGAGCCCGACAGCAAGCGGCCTTCCGTGGCCTATTTCTGTATGGAATACGGAATGCACTCGGCCCTGAAAATCTACTCCGGCGGTCTGGGAATGTTGGCCGGCGACTACGTGAAAGAGGCCAGCGACTCGAATGTCGATATGTGCGCCGTTGGTTTCATGTATCGCTTCGGCTATTTCAAGCAGAGCCTGTCGATGGACGGCGGACAAATCGCCAACTACGAATCGCAGGATTTCCACTCGCTGCCCATCGAGCGCCAACTCGACGAAAACGGCCATCCGCTCGTCATCGACGTGCCTTACACGAACTATCTCGTCCACGCTTACGTCTGGCGCGTGAATGTCGGTCGCGTGAAACTCTATCTGCTCGACACCGACAACGAACTCAACTCGGACTTCGACAAGCCCATCACGCACTCGCTCTACGGCGGCGACTGGGAAAATCGCTTGAAACAGGAGATTTTGCTCGGAATCGGCGGTATGTTGCTGTTGAAGCGACTCGGCATCAAGAAGGACATTTATCACTGTAACGAAGGCCACGCCGCGCTGTGCAACCTTCAGCGTCTGTGCGACTACATCGACGAAGGCTTGACTTTCAATCAGGCATTGGAATTGGTTCGTGCCAGCGGACTTTACACCGTCCATACGCCCGTTCCCGCCGGTCACGACTATTTCGAAGAAGGTCTTTTCGGCAAATATATGGGCGGTTATCCCGAGAAACTCGGCATTTCGTGGGACGAGTTCATCGGCATGGGTCGCACGAATCCCGAGGACAAGAACGAGAAATTCTGTATGTCCACCTTCGCCTGCAACACGTGTCAGGAAGTGAACGGCGTTTCGATGCTGCACGGACAGGTGTCGCAGAAGATGTTCGCGCCGATTTGGAAGGGTTATTTCCCCGAAGAAAACCACGTTGGCTACGTTACAAACGGCGTTCATTTCCCGACTTGGGCAGCCGCTGAGTGGCGTCAACTCTACGCCAAATATTTCGACAAGAATTTCTTGTTCGACCAGTCGAATCAGAAAATCTGGGAAGCCATCTATGACGTGCCCGACGAGGAGATGTGGAACATTCGTCAGGTGCTGAAGAATAAACTTTTCGACTACGTGGGAATGCAATACACGGAAACTTGGCTAAAGAATCAGGGCGACCCTGCTCGTATAGTCAAACTGCTCGAGCGTTTCAATCCGAATGCGTTGGTCATCGGCTTCTGCCGTCGTTTCGCCACCTACAAACGCGCTCATCTGCTCTTCAAAGACCTCGACCGTCTGAGCAGTATCGTGAACAACCCCGACTGCCCCGTCATCTTCCTCTTTGCTGGTAAGGCGCATCCCGCCGACGGTGCCGGACAAGGACTCATCAAGCATATTTACGAGATTAGCCAGCGTCCCGAATTCCAGGGCAAGGTTATCTTCGTCGAGGACTACGACTTCCTTTTGGCTCGTCGTCTTGTCAGCGGTGTCGATATTTGGATGAACACGCCGACACGTCCGATGGAGGCGTCTGGAACGAGTGGCGAGAAGGCCGAAATGAACGGCGTTGTCAATCTCAGCGTGAAAGACGGATGGTGGCTCGAAGGCTATCGCGAGGGTGCCGGTTGGGCTCTCACCGAGGAGCGCACCTATGAGAATCAGGACTATCAGGACCAACTCGACGCTGCCACGATTTACAGTCTGCTCGAAAACGAGATTGTTCCTCTCTATTACAAGAAAAACAAAAAGGGCTACAGCGAAGGCTGGATCAAGGTCATCAAGAATTCAATTGCCCAGATTGCTCCGCACTACACGATGAAGCGCCAACTCGACGACTATTATTCTCGATTCTACGAGAAAGAAGCCAAGCGTTTCAAGGCCATTGCAGCCGACGGCTATCGACTCGCCAAGGAAATTGCGCAGTGGAAAGAAGCCGTTGCCGAGCGTTGGGATGCCGTCAGCGTGGTGTCGTCGGAGTGGGAAGTTCCTGCTTCGGGAGCCGAAACCGGCAAGTCCTACAAACTGCGCTATGTCATCGACGAACAAGGCCTCGACGATGCCATCGGACTCGAACTCGTCAATGTCAGCATCGACAAGGACGGCATGGAGCACGTTTACTCGAAAGTGCCTCTGGAAGTGGTCGGTCGCGAAGGCAACAACTACATTTTCGAGGGCACTTTGGAACCCAACAACGCCGGAATTTTCAAGAGTGCCGTGAGAATGTATCCGAAGAACGACAAACTGCCTCACCGACAGGATTTCTGCTATGTGAGATGGATTGAATTGCCGGCGTAAGCAGCGTTTTTCCATCGTTTTTTTGCCATCCTTGCCAACTTTTTTCCGAAAAAGGGCAGGGGTGGCATTTTTTTAGGCATGATTTTTGTTGTAAAGGATTAAAAAAGGAGGACGAAAAAATGGCATTTATCGATTATTACAAGATTCTCGGTGTCGATAAGAACATTCCACAGAAGGATGTGCGGGCGGCCTACAAGAAGCGGGCGAAGCAATTTCACCCCGACTTGCACCCGAACGACCCGAAGGCAAAGGCGAAGTTTCAGGCGTTGAACGAGGCGTTTGACGTCATTGGCGACCCTGAAAAACGCAAGAAATACGACCAGTACGGTGCGCGATGGAAGGAGATGGATCAGGCGCAGTCGGCAGGCGGTTTCGGCGGATGGGGCAGTGGTGGCGGCGGTTCGCCCTTCGACGGCTTCGACTTCAGTTCGTTCACGAGCGGTTCGGGCGGCTTCTCGTCGTTCTTCCAAGAGTTGTTCGGCGGCGGTCGATCGCGCACGCAGCGTCGCTCGGCCTCGCCCGTTGATTTGAACACGAATGTGTCGGTCAATCTCGACCTTTATACGGCCTTGTTGGGCGGTGAAATCATCGTTCAGGTGGCAGGCGGATCGAAGTTGAAACTGAAAGTGAAGCCCGAAACGCAGTCGGGCACGAAAGTCCGTCTGCGCGGCAAAGGCCGCTCGTTGCCCGACGGCTCGCAAGGCGACTTGATCATCACCTACAACGTCGTCCTGCCAACCAATCTGACAGAACGGCAGAAGTCGCTGCTGATGCAAATGAGGAATGGGTAGAAGCCTC
>JAFYJH010000176.1 GCA_017538195.1 Prevotella sp. | reverse complement strand
GTCAATCATTGTTGAGAGCGCGTTTCTCCGAAACGCTTAGTCGCCGCTTTGCATGACATCCCCACACTACGCTCCGCTTGTGCGGGGTTATGGAGAGTTTGTGCCTTCGGCACATTTCTTTTGTACGCGCAACATCACATCCCCACACTGCGCTCCGCTTGTGCGGGGTTATGGAGAGTTTGTGCCTTCGGCACATTTCTTTATCTATCAATCTTTAAGAAAATATTCTTCACGGATAGCAATCCCACAATCTACGAGCAAGGCTCTATACTCCTCCGCAAAAGAGACTCGTTTGTGGTGTTCTTTCTGTCCTTTGATGTAGTTCACGATTTTATCCTTGTCGTGTATGCTATAGGATAGAGCCGCATATTCATGCCCCCAACCACAAAAATGCGGAAACGCAGGATTTGCCTTGAGCCATTTGCTCGTAAATGTCTTCACGGCCTGTACGTATTGAGCCAAAGAGGTCGTCGCAGGGAGAGAGACGAGGATATGCACATGGTCGGGCATACCGCCGATACGATATATTTTCCCGTGCAGGTTGTTGGTCTGCTCCATGATGACGGCATAGAGTTCCCGTTCATGCTCGGCAGAGATGGTCTGCTCGCTCTTATAGGTGCGGAAAACGATATGATATATGGACTGTATGTAGCTCACGGTATGGTAATTATCCCAGATATTTCATCAGGATGCGGGCATTGCCTGAGTCGCGCAGTTTGGCGATGCTCTTTTCGCGGATCTGGCGCACACGCTCGCGGGTCAGACCGAGGCGGTCGCCGATTTCCTCAAGGCCCTTTTCGGGGCATCCGATGCCGAAACACTCGCGGATAATCGTGATTTCGCGCTCTTTCAGCACCTTGTTCAGCACGGAATTGAGTTCGAGCGCCATCGACTCGTGATCGACTTGGCGGTCGGTGCGGCTGTCCTCGCCGGAGGGCATCACGTCGAGCATACAGTTGTCTTCACCGTCTTGGAACGGCGCGTCGATCGACACGTGATGACCGTCGGCCATCATCGACTGCCCGATTTTCTCCTCGTCGAGCCGCGTCATCTCGGCCAGTTCCGCCACCGACGGCTGACGGTGGTGCTCCTGCTCGAAGCGGTTGATTTCGTGGTTGATTTTGTTGAGCGCACCCACCTGATTCAGCGGCAGGCGCACGATGCGGCTCTGCTCGGCGATGGCTTGCAGAATCGACTGGCGAATCCACCAGACGGCGTAGGAGATGAACTTGAAACCGCGCGTTTCGTCGAACTTCTGGGCTGCCTTGATCAGGCCGATGTTTCCCTCGTCAATGAGGTCGGTCAGCGTCAGACCCTGATGCTGGTACTGCTTCGCCACCGACACGACGAAACGCAGGTTGGCCGTTACGAGTTTGTCCTTGGCTTTCTCGCCCTCCGGACCGCCTTTCTTGATTTTCTGGGCCAGTTCAATCTCCTCGTCGATGGAAATCAACGGGGCGCGGCCAATCTCAACAAGATACTTGTCCAGAGCTTCGCTCGAACGGTTGGTAATGCTTTTCTGAATCTTTAATTGTCTCATCGTCTTGTCTCCTAATTTTGTTCTAACTGACTGATAATCAGGTGAATAATGAAAAAATACACGAAAAACGCTGCAAAGTTACGAAAAAATATGATAACTTGGTGCAAAAATTTCAATTTTTTGTAGTTAAATTTAGTTAAACAACCATTCGGAGTTTCGGATTTGAAATTTTTTGGCTGTGAAGTCAATTTTTTTTGATTTTTGTTTAAATATTCCAATTTATTGCATTACCTTTGCACGGATTTTAGACGAAAGGAAGTAAAAGGGAAGTGAAAAGGGGAGTGAAAGGGGAGTGAAAGGGAAGTGAACCATCGGTCGCTGACCGAAGGGAGGCAAAAGGAAGTGGAAGGGAAGTGAACCATCGGTCGCTGACCGAAAGGAAGCAAATATAAAAGAACTAAAAACTAAAAACGATAAACCAATATGAAATTGAAAGCAATTTGCTGTGCCTTGGCCGTTTGTGCGACGATGCAGGCGCAGGAGGTCGGAAAAGTGAACTTGCGCTTGGAGGCGCGAGGCGACTATCAGCGTGAGTATGTGGACGGCGACGTGGTCGATGCCGAGACGGGATTCAAGGGAAAATTCCTGAATTTCGTGATGTCGGGCAACCTGACGAAGGACATTTCCTACGCCTATCGCCACAGGGTGAACAAAATGGTGAAAAACAGTAATTTCTTCGACGCGATAGACTTCCTGATGCTCAACTGGCAGGCGAACGACTGGCTGACGCTGTCGGGCGGTAAGCAGGTGGTTTACATCGGCGGCTACGAGTACGACCGCGCCCCGATCGACCTGTATTTCTGTTCGGAATTTTGGCATCAGATGCCGTGCTACGAGTGGGGCGCAAGTGCCACGCTGGGCTGGAACGAGGGGCGCGACAGGATAATTTTTCAAATTTGCGAGAGTCCGTTCCGCAACCATGCACAGGGCAAGGATATGTATGCCTACAACGTGCTCTGGTCGGGTCAGCACGGACTGCTTTCGACGATCTGGTCGGCAAATATGATTGAATATGATAAAGGAAAGTATATCAATTATATAGCACTTGGCAATGAAGTAAAACTTTCGCGTCAGGTAAAGGCGCAAATCGACTTCATGAACCGTGCGGTAAGCGGTCATGCGTTCTTGTTAAAAGACTGTTCGGTGATGGCGGAATTGTCGTATATGCCGACCGAAAAGGTGAACCTTTTTGCAAAAGCGACTTACGATGTGAACAACACCGACAAAGTGGCTGACTACACGGTGATGCCGGGCACGGAACTGACGCGATTCGGCGGTGGAGTGGAGTATTATCCGCTGAGCGACGACCGCGTGCGACTCCACGCGAATTACAGTTATGTGACGGGCAAAAACAGCAATCCCGACGGTGCTTTGCGCGACAAACAGTCGTTTTTCGATGTCGGTTTGACTTGGAGAATCCGGAATTGAATTTGACGATTTGACCATTTCACGATTTGACAATTTCACAATTTGAAAAATACTCCACTCATCACGAAAATGTAATCATAACTATTCACTACTCACTATTCACTATTCACTAAAAAACATGAAACACCATTTGAAATATCATTTTCCGAAGAATTTTGCGACCAGTCTGAAATATCGTTCTGGTATCGTTTGCTTGGCCGTCGTCGTGGGACTTTTCTCGCTGCTTGCGTGGAAAATGGGCGCTGCGCCGATGCTCAACACTGTGATGCACACGGCCCACGACCTGCTGTTGAACACCTGCTTCTACCTGATGGCGATTTGCGTTTTGACGGGTGCGGTGGGAAAGGTTTTCGTGGAGTTCGGCGTGGTCGATTTGCTCGAAAAACTGCTCCGACCGCTGATGAAGCCCCTTTTCAACCTGCCGGGCGTAGCCTCGTTGGGTGCTGTGCTGACCTTCCTGTCGGACAATCCCGCCATCATCACGCTGTCGAAAGACAAGCATTTCGCCGCCTATTTCAAAAAATACCAATTCATCTCGCTGACAAACTTCGGAACGGCCTTCGGAATGGGCCTCATCGTCATTATTTTCATGGTCGGACAAGGCTTTTTCAAGGAACCCGTCATCGGACTCTTCGGTGCTTTCGTCGGTTGTGTCGTTTCGACCCGATTCATGCAGTATTTCGTGCTGAAAGCCTATCCGAACTACGCCAATGAGGACGCGAATCCGGGCACACACCACGGTCAGGACACGCTCGTGGCGAAAAACGAAGACGAAGAACAGCCGAAATCGCTGTTCGTGCGCATCCTGAACTCGCTGCTCGACGGCGGTCGCTCGGGTGTAGATATTGGCTTGGCGATTATCCCCGGTGTGCTGATTATTTCGACACTCGTGATGGTGCTGACATTCGGTCCGTCGGCTGACGGAACCTACACCGGCGCAGCCTACGAAGGGACGGAATTTCTGCCGTGGTTGGCCTCGAAAATCAATGTCGTTTTCGAGTGGCTGTTTGGCTTCTCCGACCCGCACCAGATTGCCTTCCCGATTACTGCGCTCGGTGCTGTGGGAGCCGCTTTAGGCTTGATTCCGAGTTTCATGGCAAACGGTTGGATCGACGGCAACGCCATCGCCGTTTTCACCGCCATCGGCATGTGTTGGAGCGGCTTTTTGAGCACCCACACCGCCATGCTCGACTCGCTTGGCTACCGCGAACTCACCTCGAAGGCCGTCCTTTCGCACACCATCGGCGGCCTCGTCGCCGCCTTCGTCGCCCACTGGCTCTATATGCTGGTCACGCTGTTCTGATGACGGTTAAACTTAGGCGATGGACTTTGGGAAAAGATTCCGAAATTCATAGTTTTATCAATTGGTAATTGAAAAAAAATGGCTTTTTTGTCTATTATATCAATATAAATTCGTAACTTTGCCAAAAACATTAACAAAAATAACGAAATTATGCCAGAATACCAACCAAAACGATTGTGCGATGTTGATTGAACTTAGGCAATGGACTTTGGCGGACACAGAGGTGCTGACTACTCTGTGCAATGCGGTGGATAGACGCTACCTGTCCGACCGTATGCCCGACCCGTACACCGAGACGGATGCGAAAACGTGGCTGACAATGGTCGCCGAAAATGATTCCGTCACAGGTGTATTCCGTGCTATTGTCGTCGATGGGCTTGTCGTTGGCAGCATTTCTGTTGAACAGAAAAGCGACGTTTATCGGATTGACGGTGAAATCGGTTATATGCTTCTCAGCGACTATTGGAATCAGGGAATTATGACCAAGGTCGTCCAGCAAATGTGCGCGATTGCTTTCCGCTCCCTACCACTTAAGCGGATAACTGCCAACCCATTCCAGCCTAACCTCGCGTCAATACAAGTTTTGCGGAAAAATGGTTTCGTCCATGAAGGAACACTGCGAAATGCCGTCGTAAAACATGGCGAAATCTTCGACCTTTGTGTTTTCGGCTTGGTAAAATTATAATTTTCGATAATTTTTTCTCATTTTTTTTGGAGATTTAGAAAAAAGTTGTACTTTTGCATCCAGAAAAGAAATAAGTCCTTTGCAACTGAAAGGTTACGTTGACCGTAGCTCACTTGTGTAGGTTGTACGGGGCTGTTTCTGTTTTATGGCGTTTCGTCAGTTTTTCATTCTTCGTGAAATTTCTCGGCACAAAGTTCCAGTGCAAATAGGGACGTTCCCACAGGTCTGACATTCTTGTGATGGGGGTTGTTACACCGATATTGAAACCGGGGTGCAATTCCCAGATTTTTGTTCGAATATACTTGTACAATTTTTCCTTCACGATGTTCCTTTTTGCTCGTTTCCCGTCGATGCCACGCTCCTTGTGTTTGTCGTTCAGACGAAAACACATCGCCCCAAGTACTACATCCATCGCTTGTAAAGGCAGATGCTTTTTCGAATTGACCTCAGCCACATCGCCATCGTTAATGATAATGCCTGCCTTTTGAAATGTTTTCAACTCATTCAAATGATAGATGGCTTTTAGAAATTCCTCTCTGTCAGGACCTTTCAAAGGCATATCATCTATCAGTAACCTCACCCTGACGCTCTTTCCCTTTGGATTGCTGTAAATCAGGCCGAAGTCGTTTTTGATGAATTGGTAATAGAGTTTTGGATATTCTTTTCTTCGCAATTCGTTGGGTAAACCGATGGACTCGAACTGGCGATGGCGAAAAAATATTCTAATTTTTGCCTTGTCCTCGCTAAGCAAGGCAAACAAAACGTCCACAATCCGCTCGTAACGTTCCTCCGTATATTCGTTCACTTTCTGCCATTTGATTTCCTCATTTTCCAGTCCCACTTTTTTTACAACAGCCGACAATCGTCGTCGCACTTCTTCATAATGCTCGGACCGTATTAGTATTCCACCATAGAAATTGGCGTAATATTTACCAGTTGCGTCACTTTCGTCAGTCCAAATATAGTACATATATCTTTTTAATTTGCCTGCAAAGTTACAAATTTCTTCCGACTTTTTAGCCTTTCCTTTCCTTTTTTTAGTCAATTTCACGAGAATGATAATGTTAAATATGTTAATTAACACTAAACAAAGTTTGGTTTCGCCGCCAAATGGTGTTTTATATAGTGTACAGCGCAGTAGAATATGGATAGAATTGCATTTGAACAGCAGGCCCGCTCGTGGCGGAAAAAGGCTCTCGGCGCGAGCCTGAGCAACGGAGCGGGCAGGGACGAGGCGGAGGACATCGCACAGGATGTGATGCTTCGGCTGTGGCAGATGCACGACGAACTGGAACGCTACGATTCGGTGGAGGCACTGGCGGCACTGATGGCGAAACACCTGCTGCGAAACCGACAACGACGACGAAAAACGGAAACGTTGGACGAAACCATCGTGGTGAGCCTTTCGACAAGTCCGCACGAGCAGCTGGAAATGAAGGAAGACGACGAATGGCTCAGCCGAAAACTACAGCAATTGCCCACGACACAGCGCAGTCTGTTGTATATGCGGCAGGTGGAACGGCGCAGCCACGAGGAAATCGCACGACTCTTGGGCATTGAAATCACATCGGTGAGTACGCTGCTGTCGAGGGCACGGCGAACACTTTTAGAAGAAATCAAACGAAGAAACGAAATATGAAACGCTACACGAAAGAATCTGTCGAAAAACTGCTGAACAAGTTTATGGACGGCACTTCGACACTGGAAGAGGAGGAAATCCTCGCGCAATACTTCCGACAAGGAAATGTGCCGAGCGAATGGGAGGACTATCGCCTGCTTTTCCAAGAAATCGACGAAATGAAGCCAGTTTCACCAGAAATCGTCGCAAAAAAACGATGGATTGGGTGGAGCGTGGCGGCGGCTGTCGTCGCAGGAATCCTTTATCTTTCGATTCCGTCGAGGCAAATCGAACCAAGCGAAATCCTGACGGCGCAAGTCGATACGACAACGACGATTCTGCCGAAAAATCAGGCCATAGAACCAAAAACAGACACGGTTTCCCCTCAAAAACCGCCTGTTCAGAGTCCAAAACGCAGTCGGAGAAAGCCCCGACCCACGATGACCGACTACGACAAAGCCTATGCACTGATGGCGAAGGCCAATCAGGAAATGAAGGATGTGGAGCGGCAGATGGCGCAGTGCCAACTGGAAATCGTCGAGGCGCAGTTGGCCGCCTACGGCTACATCCCCGTGATGCAAGAAGATGGTACCATTATCTATATCAACGAACAAACAAATTTAATTGCATATGAAGAGTAAAAACATCATTTTAGCAGCCCTGCTGACGGCTCTGCCCTCGGCAATGACGGCACAAGAGAACATCCAAAAGGCTTTCGACACCTTACGGGAAAGCAAGCACCAGAAAGAGGTGTCGGCGAGGTATAATGTCGAAAAAAATCCCGATACGGGCCAGTTGGAAGGGATGAGCGATGTCTATGAATTTGCCATTCCGAATCCTCAGAACAAATCGCTGATTACGGCCATCGAAAAGGCGTTTCGACAGGACGAACACAAGGCTTACAGCATCAACACAGGCACCAACGGAGGACAGTCGAACTGGACGGCGTTGGCCGTTGGAAACAGCGACAAGGGCGGCGTTGCCATCGGGTTGATGGAAGGTTCGCAGTACATCTACGCCTGCTTCCTCGACCCTGACGACAACGAGCGAAGCCATCGCTATGCCTACGCATTGGAATGGGTGGAGAATGACGGAACAATCAAGGGGAAAATCGTCAAAACCTACGCCACGACGCAGAAATTCCGCGAAGGAAAGACGCAGATGAAAACGATTATGGTGAATGGAAACAAAATCAAAGTGAACGGTCAGGACTTTTCGTTTGGCAACGACTTTCCTTTCGGCGAAAATTTCACGTTCAGCACCGATTCCACCGGTTTCAAGTTCCAAAACAGGCCAGAAGTTTGGCTGAGCCAGTTCAATTCGTTCAAAAACCTCTTTTTGAAGAATCCAGACGGCGTGACGGCTGACAACTACGCCACGCAAATCTACAAACTCTGCAAGAATGTCAAATTCTTGGACGAAAGGGAGAAAGACATGATTATCGCAGAATTGGAAAAACTGAAAAAGAAAACCAAAGACGAATTCATCCAGCAGTTGTTCGATATGAGCATCGAACGGCTCAAAAAATAGAAAATCATGATGAAAACATACAAAACAACGTTACTTTTGCTGCTTCTCGCAGCGAAGGCAGGGGCGACTATGGCCCAGACCGACACCTTGTCGGCGAAGAAAGACTCCGTCGCGTGGAGTCAGGAGTTGGATGGCGTGACCGTCAAGGCGCAGCGGCAACTCATCAAACAGGAAATCGACCGCGTCGGCTACGATGTGCAGGCCGACGAGGATTCCAAGACGGAAACCGTGCTCGATATGCTGAAAAAAGTGCCGATGGTGACCATCGACGGCGAGGACAACATTCTCGTGAAGGGCAATTCAAACTTTAAAATCCACAAAAACGGCCATCTCGACCCCGCGCTGACGAAAAATGCGAAGGAAATTCTGAAGGCGATGCCTGCCTCGGCGGTGAAGCGAATCGAAGTCATCACCGACCCGGGCGCTCGCGAGGATGCCGAGGGCGTGGATGCCGTGCTGAACATCGTGATGATGGACACGAAGAAGATGGACGGCGTGACGGGAAGCGTGTCGGGCAATTACGGCACTTTGAAAAATTCAGGCGCGAATGTTTATCTGGCCACGCAGTTGGACAAGGCCGTCGTCAGCGTGGACTACGGCTACACCAATATGTCGGAAACATCTACTTCGCACGGTAGCGAGACGGAGCGCGTGTATGTCGCGTCGGGCAACATCGACCGAAGCACAAGCCGAGGCTCGAATCCCGGCTATCTTCACTATGCCGACATCAACGCCAGTTACGACATCGACACGCTCAACCTGATTTCTGCCTCGTTTGGTGGCTATTTCTACAAAGTGAACGCGCAGGGCGGCAGTTCCGTCGCAAAATTTGATGCCGTCGGCAACCCGATTTACAGTTACAACGAACATTACTGGATGCCGAACTACAACCATCATTCGTGGAATGGCCGTCTGGACTATCAGCACAAGACGAAACGCAAGGGCGAGCAGTTCACTCTCTCTTATCTGCTCGCCCTGACGCGCCAGCACACCGAACAGGAAACGACCTATTCCAATTTGCAAAACTTCCCCTATGACTACGATGGTTTCTTGCTGAATGCGCGTGAGCGTTTCACCGAGCACACTTTTCAGGCCGACTACATTCGTCCGTTGTGGGAAGGGCATAAAATCGAGGTCGGAATGAAGTACATCGACCGCCGAAATAGCAGCGAAAACCGTCAGGAGTATTACAATCCTTCGCAGTCTTTCGTCGGCACGAACTTCGACCACAGCACGCAGGTTGCCGCCTCCTACGCCGACTATCAGTATCAGTCGGGAAAATGGTCGGCACGGGCAGGACTTCGCTACGAATACAGTTATCTGAAAGGCAGTTTTCCCGACGGCAGTTCAAACGATTTCGACAAGCATCTGAGCGATTGGGTTCCGCAGGCCAGTCTGAAATACCAAATCGACGCGTCGCAGTCGCTGAAACTCAGTTACACGACGAGCATCAACCGTCCGGGCATCGGCTATCTGAACCCTTCCGTCAGCAGTTTTCCGGGCTCGGTGAAGTTCGGCAACGCCCATTTGGTCAGTTCCACGACCCGAACCATCGCTTTGACCTATATGAAAGTCGGTCAGAAACTGACATTTAACATCACGCCGAATTATCAATTCAGCAACGACAACATCGGAAACATCACCTACGCCGAAGGCGACACGTGCTATTCGACCTACGCCAACGCCATTCGCCATCATAGGTGGCAGATTCAGGGCTATGTCCAGTGGAAACCTTTTGAAAAGACCACTTTCGTGGCCAATCTGAATGTTTGGCATAGTCGATTCGAGAATCCAGAGCAGCGACTGAGCCTGAATTCCACCGATTTGTGGTACTATTTCAACCTCTCGCAGAAACTGCCGTGGAAACTGCAAGCCACCGTCACCGCTTACGGACAGGTTGGTCGTGCAAGCCAAAGCATCTATTCCGCGTATGAACCCTACAATCGCTACGCCTTCACGCTGCAACGCTCGTTCCTCAGCGACGACCGCCTCACCGTGCGCCTTACCGCCAATTCCCTTTTCCACAAGCATCAGCACTTTAAAACCCTCACCGTGCAGGGCGACGTCCTCGGTTGGAGCGACATGGACAACAACCAGAATGGCCGTTGGTTCCGCCTCTCCGTTTCCTACCGCTTCGGAAAGTTGAAAGCCAGCGTGAAAAAAGCCGACACCACGATTAAAAACGATGATGAAATCGGAGGAATTAGCAGGGGAAAATAAAATAAAAGTTGCCATTTGGGGTTTAGTAAATAGTTTTTCGTGTGTATTATGATTGTATGACAGAGCAAAAACTTGAGAAGTTGTTCAAGCAGCATTATCGTCAGATGTGTCGGCTGGCCACCGTGTTTCTGCACGACGATGCGGAGAGCAAGGATGTGGTGCACGACATCTTCGCCCGACTTCTTGACGGCCACAGCGACCTCAAGGAAGAAACCATCGAGTCCTATCTGCTTACAAGCGTGCGAAACCGATGCCTGAACGTGATTCGGAGCCGACGGATTCAGGAGCGGGTCGAAAAACTCTACCTGCTCGACCTCGAAACGACCATCACGCCGACGAACCACCTCGAAGAGGAACTCAAGACCCTGCATCGGGGCATCGGGCAGTTGCAGCCGCCCGTCTGCCGCGACATCATCGTGCAGCACTTCCGCGACGGCGTCACCTTCAAGGAGATTGCCCGTCGGCTCGGAGTCAGCGAAACGACGGTTTACAAGCATCTGCGCCGTGCGCTCAGTCAATTACGTCAAACCATCAAGCGAGAACTATGAACCAAGAACTGAACAAACCCGATTTGCTGTTCCGAATGATGGAGCAGCCGCAGCGATACACGGCTGACGAATGGCAGGCGATTCTTGCCGACGACGAGTGCCGTGAGATCTACACGCTGATGTCGAAGACGCAGAGTGCCTTCGATGCCGTCCGTGCCGACGAAACCGTCACCGACGAAGCGATGGAAGCCGAATGGAAACGCTTGGAGAATGAAAAAAACAATCATCACCCATCACTCATCACCCATCACCCGTCGTTTCACAAAATCGCCGCCACCTTCATCGGCATCCTGCTCGTTTCGGGCATTTCCCTCGCAGCCATTCAGCTGTGGAAAGCCGATTCCGACGCATCCGAAAAGAAGGAAGAAATCGCCCAGACTGCTGACACGACAATCGTAGCGGAGCAAACGCCCATCGGCGAAAAGTCGGAAGCCGCGCCCATCATCTACGACAACGTTTCCCTTGAGAAAATTCTCTCGGAAATCGCCGCCCACTACGGTGCCGAAGTCGTTTTTTTGAGCGATTCCGTCCGCCAACTCCGTTTCCACTTCGTCTGGAAGCCCGACGACGGCCTCAGCCACGCCATTGAGAAGTTGAACCGCTTCGAAAGCCTGTCAGCAAGGCTTGAGAACCATCAAATCATCGTCGAATAAGCCATGAAAAGACTGATTCTTCTGCTGCTCATCGCCCATCTGTCCTTGAGCGGAGCGGTTGCGCAAAAGCGCATCACACGCGAGTACAACAATGTGTCGTTCAGCGAGGCCCTGCGCCAACTGAACGTCGAGTCCGAGAAATACGAAATCAACTTCCTCTACAACGAACTGGAAGACTTCCGCATCACCACCACCGTGCGCCGCAAGACCCTGCCCGACGCCATTCGCCAGATGATAGGCTTCTATCCCATCCGAATGAGCATCGACAGCACGGAAATCACCGTCGAGTGTGTCCAGAAGGCCGACACACGCTACAAAGGCACGGTTATCGACGAGTCGGGGCGGCCCATCGCCTATGCCAACGTAGCCCTGCTCAATTCCGCCGACTCGACCCTGCTCAACGGCGGCGTGTCGAACGAGAGCGGCTATTTCGCCATTCCTGCGCCCTCCAACCTCTCCCAAAACGGAGCCGCAGAGCCTGTTCTACTCAAAATTTCCTTCGTCGGCTACAAAACCGTCTATAAACGCTGCGAAAATCCCGAAATCGGGACGATTCGGATGCAGACTGCACAATACACCATCAAAGGCGTAACTGTCGATGGAACGCGCATTATGAACTATGTCGATAAAACGGTTCATACTTTCTCAGCCGAGCAAATCAAAAAGGCTCGCCACGTTTGCGACTTGTTGGAGTATGTCGAAGACTTGAAAATCGACCCCGTGAGCAATAAAATCAAGCAAATAAACGGTGGTGATGTGAAAATTCTGCTGAATGGTGTAACTGCCTCGGACATTGATTTGAAAGGGATTCCTGCCAACAAGATTCTGAAAGTGGAATACTACAACATTCCCCCTGCCCGTTATGCCGATGCAGGAGTTGTCGTCAATGTCATCACCAAGCAGGCGGAAACTGGCTATGGCGTAGGCGTTGAAGGCCGAACCGCCTTTACAACAGGTTTTACTGATGATCACGTATATTATAATTTCACTTCTGGCAACCATCAACTTGGGCTTTCTTATCTGTTCAACTTGCGCGAATACACGAAACGCTTCAGCGAACACACCTACGACTATCTGCTCAACGGTTGGCAGACGCAATATAAGGATGAACAACTTGATAAATTCGGCTATACGTGGAGCGATCCTGTCGTGAAATACACCTACAACAAGCCCGACGACATTACCGTGCAAGTGGTGGCAACGCCTCATTTCGACACCTATCACGCCGATGGTGAGAGCGACATCAGCATCCATTCTGCTGTCAATGATATCAAGGGCGGGGGAAAATTTGACACCCGAGATAGGACTTTCGGTCCTGATGCCAATGTTTACATTCAGAAAAACCTGCCGAAAAATCAGGAATTGGCCATTGACCTCGTGGGCACTTATTACCACACCTCGAAGGAGTACGATAATCTGCAAACCGACTTGAACAACCACGAAAAATTGCTGTCGGATACCGTGAAACAAAAAAACGACAAATTTTCTTTCATCGGCGAGTTGGCATACACGAAAAAATGGGAGAAAAGTAGCCTGAGCCTCGGCTATCGCGGTACTTTTGGGCGTTCTACTGCCACCATTAGCAACGTTCTTTCCAATTATCAAGACTACGATTATTCGTCGGCAAGTTACAAGAATTATATGTACGTAGAGTATAGTGGAATGTTGAAAAGATGGATGTATCGCATCGGTGTCGGAGCAACACAGGTGACGCAGAAAAACGACGACACGAGCGATTCGCGTTGGCTTTTCACACCGAAACTCATCCTCAGCACCAACCTTTCAAAAACAATGAATTTGCAATGGGTGACCTCTTCGTGGGCCACAACGCCGGCGATTTCCCAACTCAGCAACAACACCAGCCTTGTCATTCCGGGCGTGATGTCGGTGGGAAATCCATATTTGAAAAGCTATAACTCCTACAAAACGGAGTTTATCTACAAATGGAATCTCAGTTGGTTGAACACCCAATTCTCCGTGAATTACACTTACAGAGACTCGCCCGTCAGCCGATATTACACCGAGCAGGTGATTAACGGCCAACCCTATATCGTTGGAATGAGGGAAAATGCTCATTTCTCGTCAGATTTCGGCGGCAATATTCGCTTGACCGTAAAACCGTTCAAGAACAACGTGCTGACGCTTTATTTCATCAATCAAATCTTGTATCAGACCGTCAGCAGTCCCATCATTGGAAAATATCATCACACGTGGGCACCGATTTATTACGGCGTTCAGTTCCAAAAAGGGAATTGGTCGGCTTCTTATCAAGGTCGCGTTGTGTCGAAACAACTCAGCGGCTCTTATCTTGATGCAGGCGAAAACCAGTCGCATTTGCAAGTTTATTGGCAGAAGAAAAACTGGCGACTCTACACTGCCTGCTACTGGCTTCTCACTCGTTCTCGCTATTCGAGCAACACACTTCCGACAAGCATTCTGCAAAGTTCGTCAAAGACTTGGATTGATGACAATAAATCAATGTTTGTCATTGGTTTCAGCTACAATTTCTTCTCTGGAAAGGATTTAGACATCAACCGCAAATTGCATAACAAGGATTCGGACAAAGGAACATTCTAATTCTCTCTCTCAATCGCGGTCAGCAGCGGCATTTCGGTGTCGCTGCTGTTTTTGTTATTTAATCAACTCGTCCAATTGCTCAACGAAAGTGGCCGACGAGAAATAAGGAATGTCGGAGAAGTCATAGTGGCGGCGGTCGTTTGTCACGATGTAATCGCAGCCTGCGGTCTTGGCACATTGGTATTGCAGCATATCCTCAAAGTCGGATACGGGCTGTTCAATGGCCGACATCACTTCGCGCTTGCCAAGCGGCAGAATCTCTACCACGCCAGCCATCTGTTTTAGTGCATCGTACTTTTCTTCCTGTGTGCGGTTTTTGATGATGTACGCCATATTTGCAAAGGTGAGTGAGGAGGCAAACAGCAATGCCTCGCCCGAAAATCCGCAGGCGAAGATTTGCTCTGCATCGTCAGCACCTGCACGGTTGTCGATGTAGTCAATTAGGATGTTGGTGTCAAGAAATATCCGCTTCATCGCTGCATAATGTGTGCTAAGTGTTCATCTTGTGAAATTTCCTCGTCTGTGATGTCCACCATACCACGCAAACGCTTGAACTCTGCGGGAACCTGCCGTTTGGATGCAGGCTCTTTCATCGATTCGGTGATATACATCACCACAATCTGTTTCTGTTCGCGAGTCATTCCGCGCAGCAGCCCCAAATACGGAGCTATCGGCGTTTCCTTGATTCTTTGTGCCAATGTAGTCATAGCTAT
>JAFYJH010000175.1 GCA_017538195.1 Prevotella sp. | reverse complement strand
GTGGGTCGTTCAGACCCTCAACCCTCTAACTTAGGGGGCTTGTACACCAGAAGGAGTTTTCTAAAACTTTTCGGTGCAGGAACCCTCGCCACGACCGCAGCCCTCGTCGGTTGCAAGGACAAGGCTACGAAAGCCGTCGAAGACGAGTATAAACAGCAAGTGGAGCCGCCCGTCGGCAAGATGACCTATCGCACGAACCCGAAAAATGGCGACAAAGTTTCGCTGTTGGGCTACGGAATGATGCGCCTGCCGACTCTGCCCGTCGAAAAAGAGGGCGAAGACCCCGAATTCGACCAAGAAATGATCAACAAACAGGTCGATTACGCCATCGAACACGGTTTGAATTATTTTGACACAAGTCCCGCCTATTGTCGCGGTCAGTCGGAGCATTGCGTAGGCATCGCGCTCAGTCGTCACAAACGCAGCGAATATTTCGTGGCGACGAAACTCTCGAATTTCGCACCCGAAACGCAGACGCGCGAGGCCAGTATTCAGATGTATCGAAATTCGCTGAAAGAATTGCAGGTCGATTACATCGACTACTACCTCTTGCACAGCATCGGCGGCGGCGGAATGGAGGCGTTTTCGGCGCGATACATCGACAACGGAATGATCGATTTCCTGCTTGCCGAGCGCAAGGCCGGACGCATCCGCAACCTCGGTTTTTCCTATCACGGCGACATCGAAGTTTTCGACCATCTGCTCTCGAAGCACGACGAATATCAGTGGGATTTCGTGATGATCGAACTGAACTATCTCGACTGGGACTATGCCAACGAAATCAACGACCGAAACACCGATGCCCGCTATCTTTACGGCGAATTGGAGAAGCGCGGAATCCCGACGATTGTGATGGAGCCGCTGCTCGGCGGACGACTCGCCAACGTGCCGCAATTTGTCGCAACCGAACTCAAAAAACGCGATCCCGAACACAGCGTTGCGTCGTGGGCTTTCCGCTATGCCGGAACGCGCGAGGGCGTGCTCACGGTGCTGTCGGGAATGACCTATATGGAGCATCTGAAGGACAATCTGCTGTCGTATTGTCCGCTCAAGCCGCTCAGCGAGGAGGAACAGCGATTCCTCGATGACGACATCGCCCGAAAGCTTTTCTCGATGCAAAACATTCCCTGCACCGACTGCAAATATTGTATGCCGTGCCCTTACGGAGTCGATATTCCGGGCGTTTTCGGGCATTATAATAAATGTAAGAACGACGGCACGCTGCCCACCGACATTATGGACGAGAAATATCTCACGCTTCGCCGCAACTATCTGATTGGACTCGACCGAAGCGTTCCCAAGTTGCGTCAGGCGAACCATTGCATTGGCTGTGGCCAGTGCGAGTCGCATTGTCCGCAGAACATCCGAATTCCGCGTGAACTGCACAAAATCGATGAATTTGTCGAGAATTTGAAGACGAACAAACTGTTCAAGGAGGCGCATCGGGGTAAAAAAGGCAGAAAATGATGGAAAATTTTCGTCCGAAGATAGCGATTGTCGATGGCAACACATTGGCGGCGATTGGGCTGCGGCAGATGTTGCAGACGGTGATGCCGATGATGCAGGTCGATGTGTTTGGGTCGTTTGCCGAGTTGGAGGCGAATGATCCGGAGGCTTATTTCCATTATTTCGTGGCGATGAATCTGGTGTTGGAAAATCGCAGTTTCTTCCTCGAACATCGTCGGAAAACCATCGTTCTGACGACTTCGACAGACCCGAATGTGCAGATGCGAGATTTTCATTCGCTATGCGTCAATCAGTCTGAAAATCAATTGGTTAAGTCGCTTCTGATGCTCGAACAACACGCGCACGGACAAGGGCGAAATCTGCCTCAAATGCCGACGACGAAGGAAAAAAACTTGACGAATCGGGAAGTGGAAGTGCTGTCGCTCATCGTGCAGGGTTTCATCAACAAGGAAATTGCCGATCGGCTCAACATCGGCCTGACAACGGTCATCACGCGTCGCAAAAACATTATGGAAAAATTGGGCGTGCGGAGCGTTTCGGCACTCACGATTTATGCCGTGATGAACGGCTACGTCGATATCAATCGAATTTAAAAGTTAAAAAATTAAAGAGTTAAAAGGTTAAAAGTTTCGGCGATTTTAGAGGAACGGAGCCAATAGATGGGCGAACCAACCGCGGAATTTCTGCCACGAAGTTCGGAATTGGTCCCACGATTCTTCCGTCAGGCGGAAGCTGTCGGCCTTGTCTTTTTCAAACATTTCGTCGAGTTGCCGCGTAACGGCCTTGTCGATGATGACGGCGTTGGCCTCGTAGTCCCAGCGCAGCGACCGAGCGTTGAGATTGGCGCTGCCGACGGTGCAAAAACGACCATCGACGGTGATGATTTTCGTGTGGTGGAAGCCGGGTTCGTACATCCAGACCTCGACACCGCGCTTCATCAACTTGTGGACGTTGTAGAAAACGCAGTCGGGCGTGAGCGGAATGTCGCTCTGCGTGGAAACCATAATTTGAACGTTCACGCCGCGATTGACGGCCTGCCGAATCTTGCGCTTGAACTTCCGATTGAGCGTCAGATAGGGATTGATGAGTTTGATGCTGTCTTGCGCGTCGTCGATGGCGTGATAATAGAAATTGCGGATGATTTTGTTCGATTTGCGAGGTTCGCGGTTGATGATGCCGACGGTACTGCCCCCCTCGTTCCCCCCAGAAAGGGGGATGATTTGATTGGAATCAGTCGTAATTGGGGTTGAAATTTTATTATTTTTATCCAAAACAGGCAATTTTTCGCCCGTCGTCTTTTTCCAGATTCGAGCAAAAATTTCTTGCAGCGTTTTGACCTCGCTGCCCTCGATTCGGCAGTGCATATCGCGCCACGAACCGACTTGCTCGGTGCCGTTGATGTAGTAGTCGGCCACGTTCATACCGCCGATGTAGGCGATGCTGTCGTCGATGACGACGATTTTGCGGTGGTCGCGTGAAAAAACGTGGTTGATCCACGGAAAATTAAGCGGGTCGAACTTGTAAATCTGGATTCCACGCTCGCGAAGCGACTTCAGATGGTAGTTCTTCAACGGTTGGTTGTTCGAGGCGTTGCCGAAAGCGTCGAACAAGGCTCGAACCGTCACGCCCTCGGCGGCTTTTTCGGCCAAAAGGTCGAAAAGAAGCATCGCGATGGAGTCGTTTCGGAAGTTGAAATATTCGAGATTCACGCTGCTGTGGGCCTCGCGGATGGCTTGAAACATATCGTCGAACTTCGCCTGTCCGCTCGTCAGCAACTTCACTTTGTTGTCGTGAGAAAAAGTGATGCCTTCCTCGCGTAATTGATTGATAATCAGCGAGTCGGAAGTCTGAGCGAAAGAAGTGAAAAGTGAAAAG
>JAFYJH010000174.1 GCA_017538195.1 Prevotella sp. | reverse complement strand
CCCGCGTGGAGCACGGAGTTCTGACCGTCACGCTGCCGAAGACCGAACAGGCTCGCACGAAGGTGGAAAGGCAGATTGAAATCGGGTAAAAAAAAGTAAAAATTTGATGAAAAAATGGCGAAATCGACGAGGTTTCGCCATTTTTTTGTATCTTTGCATCGAAATTTTCACAAAAACAATCAAAATCATGGACAAAAAGATGACTCTGCCCATCGGGGCATTAGCAATGGGCGCACTCGCCCCCACCGTCGCACAGGCACAAGCCGAGAAGCCGATGAACATCGTCTATATCATGAGCGACGACCATTCGTATCAAACGATTTCGGCCTACGACAACCGTTTCTGCGAAACGCCGAACATCGACTGGATCGCGCAGAACGGCGTACGGTTCACCAACTCTTTCGTGGCCAACTCGCTGAGCGGCCCTTCGCGCGCTTGTATGCTCACGGGCAAACACAGCCACACCAACGGTTTCACGGACAACACGCGCACGTTTGACGGTTCGCAGCAGACCTATCCGAAACTGCTCCAGAAGGCAGGCTACCAAACGGCGATGATCGGAAAATGGCACTTGACGAGCGACCCGACAGGCTTCGACTATTGGGACATTCTCATCGGTCAGGGCGACTATTACAACCCCGAATTCATCTGCAACGGAAAGAAAGTGCAGCGCATGGGCTACTCGACGAACATCACGACCGACGTGGCACTCGACTGGCTCACGAACAAGCGCGACAAGGAAAAGCCGTTCTGTCTGCTGCTCCACCACAAGGCACCGCATCGCGTGTGGAATCCCGACACCTGCGACCTCGACCTCTACAACGACAAGGTCTATCCGCTGCCATCGACGTTCTACGACAACTACGAAGGCCGTCTGGCTGCCCAAAAACAGGAAATGAGCATCATCAAGGACATGGACATCCTCTATGACCTGAAAATGCTGGACAAAGAGGGCGAAATCAAGGCGCAGAGCGAGTTCCTCGACACGTGGGGACGCAACAACTACGCCCGAATGACGCCGTCGCAGCGAGAGCAGTGGGACCGTCACTACGACCCGATCATCGCGAAGTTCAAGCGCGACAAACTCACGGGAAAAGCCCTCGCCGAATGGAAATATCAGCAGTATATGCACGACTATATGCGCGTCATCCACTCGCTCGACAAGAACATCGGGCGCGTCATCGACTATCTGCGCGAAAACAACCTGCTCGACAACACGATGATTGTTTATACGAGCGACCAAGGTTTTTATATGGGCGAACACGGCTGGTTCGACAAGCGATTCATGTACGAGGAATCGTTCCGCACGCCGCTCGTGGTCTATCTGCCGGGTTCGAACAAGCACGGCGACATCCCCGAACTCGTGCAGAACATCGACTATGCGCCGACGATTCTCGAACTGGCTGGCGTGAAAGTGCCGTCGGACATCCAAGGACGCTCGTTCCTGCCGCTCTTGCAGGGTAAAAAGGCGAAAAACTGGCGCAAGGCACTCTACTACCACTACCACGAATATCCCGCCGAGCATAGCGTCTGCAAGCACTACGGTGTGCGCACCGATCGCTACACGCTCATCCATTTCTACGACGACATCGACACGTGGGAACTCTACGATTTGAAGAACGATCCCGAGCAGATGAACAACATTTTCGGCAAGCCCGGAACCGAGAAAATCACGCGCAAGTTGAAAAAACAACTCAAGAAACTGCAAATCGAGTACGACGACCCGATTCGGTTCAAATATCCGCTGTAAAAGTTGAAAAAAACAAGGTTTTCCGTTGAAAAAAAACGAGTTTCCGTTGAAAAAATCCGTTGTAAAA
This sequence comes from Prevotella sp., assembly GCA_017538195.1. Lineage (GTDB taxonomy): Bacteria > Bacteroidota > Bacteroidia > Bacteroidales > Bacteroidaceae > Prevotella. Next base: position 5,513 of record JAFYJH010000174.1, on the reverse strand, counting down.
AACGATTTTCCAAACTAAAATCAAGATGACGAAAAATATCAAGCGAATCGTCCTCACGGGCGGCCCGTGTGCCGGAAAGACGACGGCGTTGGTGAGAATTGTCGAGTATTTCTCGAACTACGGCTACAAGGTTTTCACGATTCCCGAAGTGCCCACGCTCTACAGTCAGGGCGGCTGGAACTACCTCACGCCCAATCGACAACTCTACTACGAGGGCGAGCGGGCCATCCTCGAAACGCAAATCGCGCTCGAAGACTCCTTTTTGCGCCTCGCCGAGGTCTGCACGAAGCCCACTCTCATCGTCTGCGACCGCGGAACGCTCGACATTTCGGCTTATATGACACCCGAAATGTGGGAGGACATCACGGCGAAGGCCGGCACCGACTCCCATCGACTGCGCGAGCGTTACGATGCCGTTTTGCACCTCGTTTCCGCCGCCGACGGAGCCGAAAAATACTACACGACCGCCACCAACGCCACGCGCTACGAGCAAATGAACGAGGAAGGACTGCGCATCGCCCGCGAACTCGACAAGAAAGTCGTGAAGGCGTGGTCGGGCCATCCGCATCTGCGCGTCATCAACAACAACGACGACTTCAATGCGAAACTCAACCGCGTGTTGAAGGAAATCGCCCACGTGCTCGGACTGCCGCAGCCCATCGAGGAAGAACGGAAATACATCGTCGAAGTCGTCGGCGAAATTCCCGTCGATTCCACCGAGAGCGACATCACGCAGACCTATCTCGTGGCCGAGCCGGGCACGGAAATGCGCCTGCGCCGTCGCGATTGGCAGGGGAAATTCGTCAATATCCTCACGACGAAGAAGAAAATCTCGGAAACCGAGCAACTCGAAACCGAGCGACAGGTCGATAACAACCTCTACGAGTCGCTCGTGAAGCAGGCCGACCCTTATCGCCAGACCATCCGCAAAAAGCGTCGCAGTTTCATCTGGCAAGGGCAGTTTTTCGAGCTCGACACCTTCCTGCAACCCGTCGAAAACCTCACAATTCTCGAAACCAACGGCATCAAAAACCACGAGGAAGTGAAATTTCCGCCCTTCCTGCGCGTCGTCGAGGACATCACGGGAAAAACGGAATATTACAACTACAATTTGGCATTGAAGCGATAAATCGCGGAAAAAACGCCCCATTTCTTTGGCCTTTCCGTTTTTCTTCGTACCTTTGCCGACACGTTAGACAAAAAACAACATGAAGAGATTATTACTGACTCTACTGACAATCGCCGTTTGCGCGCAAATGCAGGCCATTCCCTCGCAGAGAAATCTGGCGAAGGTGAAGCAGCCCGACGGCACGGAACTCACCATCCGACTCGTGGGTGACGAGTTCCTGAATTTCAACGTGACGGAAGACGGCTTTTCGGTCGTCCGCGACGAGCGTGGATTCTATGTCTATGCCGAGCAGAACGCCGAGGGCGAACTGGTTCCGACGACCCAAATCGCTCACGACGAGCCGCTGCGCCAAAGCAAGGAAAAGGCGTTTCTCGCCAAATCTCGGAAATATCTGCAACCGAGAATGACGGAACGGATTTCAAGGATGCAGCGCGAGGAAAAAGCGATGCGACAGAAGGCCGCCGAGAAGCATCGTGCGCCGAATTACGACTACACGAATTTCCGCGGATTGGTCGTTCTCGTGGAGTTCAACGACCGCAGTTTCGACACCGACAACTACAAGGATGTCGTTACGAACATGATTACGCAGGAGAATTTCACGGGCTATCGCGACTACAACAACCGCAACGTGGCTTGCACAGGTTCTGTCCTTGACTATTTCCGCGACAATTCGATGGGTATTTTCATGCCGCAGTTCGACATTGTCGGCCCCGTGCAAATCAACCGCAGCGAATTTTACTCGAATGGCACGAAAAACACCGTTCAAATGACGATTGACGCTTGTAACGCCATCGATGCCGATGTGAATTTTGCCGATTACGACGGCGACAAAGACGGTTATGTCGATATGGTTTACTTCATTTTCGCAGGTCACGGCTCGCACGTTACTGGCAACGACAGCCGCCTCGTCTGGCCACATGCCTACTACATTTTTAACCCTTCGACATACTACAGAATCAGAAAAGATGGCGTCTATCTAGACCGCTATGCCTGCTCGACAGAACTCTATGGCAGCACCAACAACCGCACCATCGACGGAATCGGCACCATCTGCCACGAATTCAGCCACGTGCTCGGCCTGCTCGACTTCTACGACACCGACTACGCCGAAAGTGGCGGCCAAAGCAACGACCCGAGCAGTTGGACGCTGATGGCGCAGGGTGCCTACCTGAACAGTTCGCGCACGCCTGCCGGCTACTCGCTTTTCGAGCGTTACATGGTGGGATTCGCCACGCCGCAAGTCATCAACGAGGAAGGCAGCTACACGCTTGAGCAAGTGAACCAGAGCAACACGGGCTATCGCATCAACACGCCTGTCAATAAGGAGTATTTCATCCTCGAAAACCGCCAGAAAACGCGCTGGGACACCTATCTGCCCGGCCACGGACTCTTGGTTTTCCGTGTCGATTCGACGAATACGACGGTGTGGAGCAACAACCAAATCAATGCGAATCCGAAGCATAATTACTACGAATTGGTACGCGCTCGCGGAACAGGCGCTGCGGCGGCTTCCGATCCATTCCCGGGCAACGGCAGAGTCACCAAACTCAACAACGTCACCACACCCGCAAATCTGAAAACTTGGGCTGGAAAAGAAACGAAATTCGGACTGCTCAACATCAAGGAGCAGAACGGCGTCATCACTTTCGACATCGAAAACACCTACGTTTTGCGCGAACTGACGCTGCCCGAAACATTCGAAATCGGTTTGAACATTTCACAGAAATTGACCGCCACGGTCGAACCCGAATATGCCACCTACAAACTCACGTGGAAATCGGATGACGAAACCATCGCCAAAGTCGATCAGGAAGGCACAGTGACGGGTGTCGGAATCGGCGAAACCACCGTCACCGTCGAGAGCGACAACGGACTGTCGGCCTCCTGCAAGGTTACTGTGATAAAGATGTCGGAAACCAATCAAATCGCCGAATTCAAGACCTTCGAGGAAGACAAAGAGGCGATTCTGAACCTCGAAAACGCGCAGGTGCTCTACGTTTTCCAGAATGACGTTTACATCCGCGACGCAAGCGGTGCCATCGTTCTCAACAAGGTGGGCATCAACGTGAAACGAAACGACATTGTCAGCGGAAAATTCATCGGTAAACTGCAACATACCAACAAGATGCCGCAGTTTGTCGCAACGCAAGACATCAACAACCTGACCGTCAGCGAGGGTCAGGAAGCGCTGCCGAAAGTCGTGTCCGTCACCGAACTGTCGGAGAAATACTACGCCGACCTCGTGCTCGTCGAGGCATCCGCCCTCATGCGTGCCGACAAATTCATCTGGGCCGTCGATAACGATGGCAACCTCATCGCCCGAATCTTCAAGACGTTCTCCGATGTTGGCACCATCAGCGTTCCGAGCGACCTCACCGACAAGCGTTTCGACATCCTCGCCATCTTCGGAACCCACCTCGTCAGCGGAACGATTTACGACGAACTCTACCTGCTCAAATCGCCCGAGGAAATAGATTTTTCCGGCATCGAGCTGAACGAAATACGAAACACCGACAACCAACCCGTCTATGACCTGCAAGGAAGGAAAATCCTCTCCACTGCGTTGCCGAAAGGCATCTACATCGTGGGCGGGCGCAAGGTCGTCGTACCATAAAAATCTTTTTTTCATAATGGTTGGCGCTCCCTTAGTTCAATGGATAGAACAAGTCTCTCCTAAAGATTAGATCCGAGTTCGATTCTCGGAGGGAGTACAAACCGCCGAAAATTCCATAACAATGCTTGGAGCAATCATTGGCGACATTGTAGGGTCGCGATTCGAGTTCGACGCAGTGCCGGAGGAAGGTTTCGAACTCTTCACGGACGAATGTGACTTCACCGACGATACGATTTGTACCGTCGCCATTGCCGATGCCATTCTGAAAGGACGCGACTACAAGGATTCGCTCGTGGAATGGTGTTTGCGCTACCCCAACCCGAAGGGCGGCTACGGAAACATGTTCCTCAAGTGGCTGAACGAGCCGAACCACGCGCCGCAGGCTTCCTACGGCAACGGCTCGGCGATGCGCGTGAGTCCCGTCGGATGGTTGTTCGACGACTACAACGAGGTGTTGCAACAGGCGAAGATGAGTGCCGAGGTGAGCCATTGCCACAGCGAGGGAATCCGCGGTGCGCAATGCGTGGCGACGGCCATCTACTGGCTGCGAACCACGCGCCTGCTGAAACACGAGTTAGCGAGGGCCGTCAGCCGGAATTTCAAGTATCAGATCCCGCCCTTGCAAGACATTTTCCGCATCGGCGGCAACGGCCATTTCGACGCGACTTGTCAGGAAACCGTTCCCTACGCCCTGCGCTGCTTCCTCGATGCCAACAATTTTGAGGAAACGCTGCGCAATGCGGTGATGGCACGGGGCGACACCGACACGAAGGCCGCCATTGCCTGCTCGATTGCCGAGGCTTGCTACGAAATTCCCGACGAGATTGCCGACCGCGCCTTGGAATTTCTGCCCGTCGAAATGCTGACGGTCGTCGAACAATTTTGCGACCGATTGTATATCAAGTAAAATAAAAAAAATATATCAAGAAAAAATCCCGAAAATCGACTAAAAAAAGAGCCGCATCCCATTTCGGAATGCGACTCTTTTACGATATAAATGTCGTTTACAACTGCGGACCGGCAGCCACGAGAGCCTTGCCAGCGTCGTTGCCTTCGTACTTCTTGAAGTTCTTGATGAAGCGTCCGGCGAGGTCTTTTGCCTTCTCCTCCCATTCGGCAGGGTTGGCGTAGGTATCGCGCGGGTCGAGAATGTTCGTATCGACACCCTCAAGTTCCGTGGGAACCTCGAAGTTGAAGTAAGGAATCTTCTTCGTGGGCGCGTTCAGGATGGCACCGCCGAGGATGCCGTCGATGATGCCGCGCGTGTCCCTGATCGAAATGCGCTTGCCAGTTCCGTTCCAGCCAGTGTTCACGAGATAAGCCTTCGCACCGCTCTTTTCCATGCGCTTGACGAGTTCCTCGGCATATTTCGTGGGATGCAGTTCGAGGAAAGCCTGACCGAAGCAAGCCGAGAAGGTCGGCGTGGGCTCGGTGATGCCGCGCTCCGTGCCTGCGAGTTTGGCGGTGAAGCCGCTGAGGAAGTAGTATTTCGTCTGCTCGGGGTCGAGAATCGACACGGGAGGCAGCACGCCGAATGCGTCGGCACTGAGGAAAATCACGTTCTTCGCTGCGGGACCTGCGCTCTTGCCTGCGACGGGCAGCACGATCTTCTCGATGTGCTCAATCGGATAGCTGACGCGCGTGTTTTCGGTCACGCTCTTGTCGGCGAAGTCGATTTTGCCGTCCTCGGCCACCGTCACGTTCTCCAACAGGGCGTTGCGCTTGATGGCGTTGTAGATGTCGGGCTCGCTCTCCTTGTCGAGGTTGATG
>JAFYJH010000173.1 GCA_017538195.1 Prevotella sp. | reverse complement strand
GTTCAGGTCATCCTACAAATTTTTAAAAGTCCCGAAGAATGGAAGAAAACTTTCTTCTTCGAGGCTTTTACGCTGGACAAGGAGAATAGTATAGATGTGCATGAACGAAGAAAATCCGATAAAAGTGATGGCGTTTCAAGAATTATTCGTAACTTTGCAGCGTCCGAGAAAGGACTCTGTGACCGTGAAAATACTTTGGAGAGACGTTGGCTATTTATCAAAAGAGTAGGGCTAATGCCCAAACAGTCAGACTCATAGAATGCTTTGTGTGAGAAAAGAACTGGTTCTGAAGACAATCAAATTTTACTATAAACCTGAGAATAGAGAAAATGAAATTTGCAGACCTTTTAACAATAAATGAAGATGTTGCATTTATTGGTGGCATAACAGTTGGTGACACCATAGATTTCGCGAACGATCTTTTAGAGAAGCTTAATATGCCAATATCTAAAAGGAAAGATTGTGCTCAAGTTGAATTTAAAAACCTTGAAGACAAATCTGTTAAGTTTGTGCGTTTAAAACTTGAATTTACTGAAAATATTGTAAAAAGGATTCTTCTAGAAGGAACATTCTCACAATTCACTAAAGAAATTGACGATGAATTCGAGAAACGTATAAAGAATATGTCAGGTAATGACAATTGGAATCTTGAATATGATACAGGATGGATTGATGAAAATCACGGTGATTTTCAATATAAAGGTAGAGAGTCTGTTGAAGAGAATGGGTATTTTTCCATCGCTTATCGAGCAGAAGTTGGTTATGAAAATATCTCTAGGGTTGGTATCGAATTGAATATTCAAGGTGGATTATATGGTAATTATGAAAAAAAAATTAGAAGATGAGATTTATAATTATGTCCAGGAATTTAGAAACTATCAAGAGGTCCTAAAACAACGCAAACAGCAGGCGGAGCATGTAAATTATAAGGCGGAGCAGACAGCCTCAAACAATAACCATGAAGAAATAAGAACACTAAGGGCGAGTTCCTTAGACCAAATCGAATTCACCATAAGCAGAACAGAGTTAATGGAAGCACTCAAAATGCTTTCTCCTTTTATCGTTATCAAGAAAAAGGAGGATGAAGCTTATGAAGATTCCGAGATGTCGCTTCCAGAACCTTATTTTTATGACAAGGTTACGTTCTTGTTATATAAGGAACATGCCTGCCTTTCCGTCCTGACAAAGGAAGGTGTCAAAATAGAAAGAACATGTCATGTTGAATCAAACATTGAAAACGTTTCTTTCTGCATGCCTCATGCATATTTGTTACAAGAGGTGACAAAAGACATACATGAAGCAGAAGTCTATTCTTTTAAAGAAGATAGATTCTTCGGCTTTAATGTTTTTGATGCCATATCGGGCAAATACTTTTTTGATGTTGATGCTCATTCTGTGAGCAAGCAACCTTCTATTCATCCAAAGTACTACGATAAGCTATACCCCAATACTGTTTCATTTGAACATAAAATCTTATTAAAGGTACTGAAAGAATTTTCTGAATACTCTCATGAAAATCGCTTGTACCCTATTTATGATAATATTTTTCTCTGCATTAATAATGGCGAGTGCCGTGCTTTTGCTACAGCTGGCTCTACTTTGATAAAGAAAACATTTCAGACGGAAGTAAAGAGTACCCATACGTTCTCTATTCCTGGCAAATTTGCAAAAAGGGTATATGACATTATTGCTAACTGGAAAGAATATACATACACACAAATAGAATATAATGACACTTACTTAAGACTATATTACTTCAGTCGAAAAGACCGTTTTGGAGACTCTATTGAAGTCCCTTTGAATAAAAGCGAAATTCCTATCATTGAAAAAGTTTTAGCAAAACAGAACATCACTCACCGTTCATCATTACGCTTGGAGGACATAAAAACGGTATTCAGAAAGATGAATGCCCTAAAGTATAAGGATGATTTCGTGATAATGCACTTTTTCCTTGATCATGTCAACATTCACTGCCGAGATACATGTTTTGACCAATCGATTAGTGAATTCTATGACACATTAGAATGTGATGGAAAATATGTCGTAAGTTTGCATCAAAAAACACTTGAAGATATTCTTGATGATATATATACGGATAATGTTATCTTTACTTTGGTAAACGATAATCTGTTGTATGTCAATAATGACGACGAAGAGTTGTTTGGTGATGTTATCAGGATTATTTGTACCGCTAATATACTTGATGAAGACCAAGAGTTCTTAGAGCGAGCTGATGATTCTTTACGTACTCATCAAAACTATATTGAGAAGTATTTGACTATGAATGATGACAACGATGAGGAATATGATAACGACGATGACGACATCTCAGATAGTAGCATTGCTACGGTTGATGAAATGAGAGAAGAAGCCATCCGTAGAATGAAAGAAGTAATCGACTACACTGATATTATTGACTTTTTTGAAGAAACAGGATTGCCTCAGGTATATGAGCCTCCATACGGAGCAAGTTATTCCTTGGAGGACGATGAACTCGAAAACGTCAGAACAGTTGAAAGAAACCGTGATGTTTTAGTTTGGGGAGTTATTAGATGCAACATGATGTATAATAGACAAGAGGTAACAGTTGATAGTATGCTCTATGTTTCTCAATACAAAAATGATTGGGAGCAAGAACGTGAAGATTTATTAAACGGATTACCTTCCGTCTATACTGTCATGAAAGAATATCCCGTCACAGACAGTGGATGTATAAGTGTGTATAAAAGTGAAGGTGGAACTTTACTTAGACAGCACAATTGATTTGTTCTTTTGCAAAAAATAATTATGAGCAACAAGGTAAATAACTTTCAAGAAGAGTTTCATAGAAAAGAAACATGACGGACTAACACCGCAAGAAGTGTTTAATTTAGTAAAGAGTGAGTAAAGATGAATAATAATTGCTTTCAGTTTCGAGTACAGAACCTTTCGTATGGTTGGTGTCGTGTCAAGATGCTAATTAATGACAAGGAAGTCAAATTCAATGCTAGTTATTTGGGGTCAAACCCTCTAGCGTCTTTTATTGAGGCCTGTGCGGAATTCCTTGTTAATCAATACGACGATGATTATTATATAACGTGGCAGGCAGAGCCTGGTATGTTAAAAATCAAACTTCATCTTGATAAGCAAAACCTTCTTCATCTTGACTTGACAGAGATGGATGAAGATGAAAAAAACATATACGAAGACTGGCATGAGGCTGTTCCCTTCACCTCCTTTGTCTCTTCAATTGTGTCGGAGGCTTTCAGAGTTTTGAATGCTTTTGGCTTATATGGCTATTATTGCTCATGGAGCGACCATGTTGATTTTCCATTAGCTTGTCTTCTCCGTACAACAGATATAATAAAGGCTCATGAAAGAGGCGATTGTGATTCATACTTCACCGACATTTCAAAAGAGTTGGATTGTATTCACGAACACCTTTCCAAACTGGAAATAACCGAGGAGACAATGATGAATAATTGTGTCATCTATTATGAGTCTTGGCAAATTCAATGCTGCGGCGATCCCTTTTCTGTGGGTGATAAAGTCGAATGGACTTGCATAATGCCCACAGGCTACAAAAATGCACACGGCATTCTCTTGGATTTTGAAGAAGAACATCACGGATTTGCTACCCATTCTATCGTCGGCACGGTAACTAAGATTATAGCAGAACGAAGCGAGTTTCCAAAGGGGAAAAGGGAAGTCTGGTATCATAAAGCCCAGACCATACAAGAGGAAATATCACGTGCCGATGGCTGGGAAAGCGACAAGAAAGGCGATGATACAACAGAACGAACCTTTTGGGGGTATATCGTCGAACTTAAAGATGTTGTTGTAAAACCTCTTGCAAAAAGTGATGACAATACTGACTAAAACAGGCACACAACATGGAGCAGATTTATAAAGGTCTTGGGATGATTAACCCCGAAGGGTCTAAAAAAGAGATTGACATTATCAGTAAGGGGGCAACCGACTTTCCTATTGTTGTAAAATGTCAACAAGGGAAATGGGGCGTTTGGTTGGAAGTGTCCGATAAATGTTTGTTGGTAAACCCTATCGCATTGGTCAATTCTCTTTTTACCGATGGTAAACAGTATGATTTCTTCCTGTCATTTGAAGGAGATGATGCCAATTCTTTCTCGTTTTGGACAGATAGAAGAGATTATAGTATAGAAGCGACACTAAGCCATCCTCTCATTGAAAATAGAGGAAGAAGAAGGTTCATGGTTAAGGATTATGTTGAAAAGGCTCAGTCATGCTGCATTACGTTAGCAGAAAAAGCGAAAAAGGAGGAGCCTTTGGCGTATGATGATAAAGAAATATCCAAGGAGGCTATAATTACATGTGCTGCACAAATGGAGTTAGGAGCGACATTGCCAACTTATTATGTAGTTCGCACCGCTGACGTAGTTAAAGAAAACTTTGTCTTTAATCCTCTCAATGAGGAGTATCATGAACAATTTGAAATAAAGTTGGGCAATCGAGGGTATAAGACTTGGCTGACTCATTGGGATTCGGATATGGAAGCTATCCGTCATGAACTGGAATCGATAGTCTATGAGGATGAAACTACCATAAGGCTACCTTTTGACATGTCTGAGACACTAATAAAAATAAAGAAAAAAAGTGCTTTAGACACAGTTACTGACACGGGAAACGGCACTGCCTACAGCTATAAAGATTATATGTTGGTAGAGATTCATCCAAATGAGTTTGTCCACATGCCCATTATTAAGGGATATTGTGACAAAAGAGGAATGATACAGTCTCTATATGAGGGCTTGCTCAGAATGGCCATGCAACATCCAGAAGTAGGCGAAGAAGATTTGCCAAGTCGTATGGTCGCATACAACAAATACAAGTCTCCTCTTATTGAATCATATCTTAAAGATGAACGCATTGGTGATGACCGTGTTGCTATCAGACAAGTAAATGTTAAGCATATTCTTACGATAGACCCTGACGTCGCTCAACTCTTTTACGATGAAGAAGGTTTTTCTTATGAGGTTGAAAAAGATGGGAAGATTGATTTCATCTATGATAGGTACGGGAATTCGATTGTTATCAAGGACTTTTTCATTTGGCACAATGAAATTAACCAAATAGTCATAGAGTCAGAAACGGGGCATCCTTATTCAATGGCCTGGGAGCAATACCACAATCGAGGCATTAAATTGGCGCAAGAACTGCGTAAGGTGCTCTCTCCCGATTTCGACCTTTGGTATTCTGCTCCGTATGAAGACAGGTCTGGTATTATTACGCATCCGTTCCTCGTTCTTGAACCTTACGTTTCACAGAGGGAGAAATAGATTGATTAAGTGCGAATCCAAAAATCATGGAATTTGCCCCTTTAAACAGGTATGTTATAATGACAGACTAAATCAGCGTTTTGTTCAGTGTATTTTAGTAAAATGCCCAATTTTTGTTTAATGAATTAAATAAAAATGGCAAATTATTTGCCAGTTCGTTAAATAATATGTACCTTTGTCCCCGTATTTTACATATTGGGAAGAAATGGATAAGCAATTATTGAAACAAATTCTAAGAGAGAACCAGCAGGAAGTGGAGCGCTACGTGGTGGCTCCCCGACAGTTCAGACTCGAAGATTTCCCTTGCCGTGTGCTTGTGGGTGTCAGACGGGCAGGTAAGTCTTATATGCTTTACCACCACATACAGCAACTGTTGGCAGAGGGTAGGAAGTGGGACGAGATACTTTATCTGAACTTTGAGGATGAACGGTTGGAGAACTTTGGCCAAGACGACTTCAACCGGTTGTTGGAGTGTCATCAGGAGATGTACGGTAAACGCCCCATGCTGTTTCTCGACGAAATCCAGAACATTGACGGATGGCATAAGTTTGCCCGGCGGATGGCCGACAGACAATACACCATATTTATTACTGGTTCAAATGCGAAAATGCTCTCCGGCGAGATAAATACGACCTTGGGTGGTCGCTTTCTCATTGCGGAGGTTTATCCTTACAGTTTTCATGAGTTTCTGGTGCTAAACAAAGTGCCTACGGGCGAACTTGACCTGCTCTCCACCGAGGGTCGGGCCAGTGTGGTGCGTCATTTCAACGAGTATCTGCACCATGGCGGTCTGCCTGCAGCAGCATTGATGCCTGCTAAGCGCGACTATCTGAGCAGCGTCTATCAGAAGATTTATATGGGCGACATCATAGCACGTAATAAGATAACTAATGTGGCAGGCATCCGCGTATTGGTCAGGAAAATGGCTGAGAGCGTGTGCCGTCCCATCTCGTACAATCGCATCAACAATCTTCTGTCAAGCGTGGGTGGAAAACTCAGCCTCGCCACTACCATCAAGTATGTGGAATACTGTGAGGATGCGTGGCTGTTGCTGAGACTTAGAAACTATGCCTCTGCGCTGGCAGATAAAGAGAGCAACTGCAAGTATTACTTCATTGACACGGGCATCCTTGGTCTGTTCCTTATTGACAAGGACACCATTCTGCTTGAAAACATGGTAGCCCTGGCTTTGTTCCGCAAATATGGACACGACGAGGACAATGAGCGAGTATTTTTCTATAACGAGAATGTTGAGGTGGATTTCTATGTACCAGAGGACGAACTGGCCATACAAGTATCGTATTCTATAGCCGATCCGGAAACAGAGAAACGGGAGAAAGAACCATTGGAGAAACTTCCAAATGTGCATCCTTGCCGTAGGCGCATCATCATCACCTACGACGAAGAAGGCACACTGACCGATAAACATGGTACCATAGAGGCGATTCCGTGCTGGAAATGGCTGTTGGGAATATGACTATTCTCCTGCCATCCCCGCACGCTTTCGTAGGAATTCCATTGGTTTCATGTAGTGATTCCGTTGGGATTCGAACCCAAGACCCACAGCTTAGAAGGCTGTTGCTCTATCCAGCTGAGCTACGGAACCAGCGGCTTTTTCGCGATTTTTCAACCGAAAAGTCGGCTAAGCGGCTGCAAAGTTACAAAAAAGTTTTCACACGGCGGTCAAATGAGCCGTTTTTTTTCTTATTTGTACTTTTCGATGAGCCCTTTGGCACGCTCGTCGCCCAATTCTTGGGCTTTCCGCAATGTTTCGACGGCCTCGGACTTCCGTTTGAGTTCGCCCAACGCAACGCCTTTCACGATGTAGGGATCGGCGTATTCGGGAGCGACGGCAATGCCCATGTCGGCGGTTCGGATGGCATCTTCGAGTTGATTGACGCGCAGTTGCAACGAGGCCATTTCCGCGTAGTAAGTGGGTTCGGCGCGGTTCAAAACGATGGCGTGGGCGATGTCGTTGAGTGCCTGCTGATACTGGCGGATTTTCGACTCGGCCTTGAATTTCAGGTAATAGAAATCGTGCGAGGCTCGACCGAGCATCAGCGTGTCGTATTTGTTGTAGTCGCGGACGGCGCGGCGGGTTTCGCCGGCCTCGTCGAGCAGCCGCCCACGCGCCAGATAGTAGGGCGCACTGATGTTGCTGTGGGGATTGACGGCGACGGCACTGTCGAGCAGGACAAGCACTTCGTCGGTGGTCGCGCCCAGACTGGTCTGGCACTGCGCCGCCTCGTAGAACAATTCGCCGTTGCGGATGTCGGTATTCGTCAAGTCGAGGAAGATTTTGTAGGCGTCGGCGAAGTCGCCCATCGAATATTTGATTTGCGCCTGCTGATGCAGATAGACGGGCTGCGGCTTGATTTCGTAAGCCTTTTTCGCCTCGTTCAAAGCGCGGTCGAGCGTCCACGAAAGGTCGGTGGAATCAGCGAAGTAGAGTTGTTTCTGATAGATGAGCGTGGCGAGTGCGGAATGGGCTTCGTCCTTCGCTTCCACGCGCTCGACGGCGGACTGCATCGTCGTTTCGGCCTCAGCGAAACGGCTCGTCCAAAGTTGCTGTTGGGCACGGGCGGAATAGCCGTCGATGGCCTTCGGGAAGAATCGAATCATATCATCGACATACTGCGAATAAACCGCCGAATCGCCTCGCTCGCCAGCCATCATCAGCGTCAATTTTGCGCCGTCCAAGTAGCTCGGAAGTGCCGTGCGAATGGCTGTCCGACGCAGAACTGGGTCGTTGATGCTCAGTCCGTTGGGCGCGAGTGTCGTGATGAATCGCGCATCGACGGCGTGGGTCTGTTCGCCGCTTTTCGCGTGCTGCAAAAGGCCGATGACCTCGCCATTTTTATTGACAAACGGACAATTCGCTATGTTTTCGGGCGATTTTTCCTTGAAAATATAGTAGCCGTAGCCTTGGTCGCCGAATTTTTCGACATTTTCGACGGTATAGGTCTTGCTCGAACCGCCTTTGAGGGCGTAGGTGACGAGCGAAACCTTGCTGCCCGACGCAACATTCGACTTGGCGACCGAAGCAGGCTGCGTCTCGCCATCGACGCGGAAACGGCACACGTCGTAGAGTTCGTTGGCTCCGTAGATGGCTTCGACTGCGTGTTTCCGACCGTCGGCATCGATGCAAACCGCCGTTTTCGCGCCGACGAAAGGCGTCCACGCGCTCACGGCATCGCCTTGCGAACCGATGAAAACGCCGTTGGTCGAGGCGAGAATCGTGCCGTCGGCCTTGAACGTGGTGAGCGTGAATACCGATTTTCCAGCCTTCTGATTCTGGGCAAAAGCCACCGCGATCGTCAAAGTATAGATAATCGTCGTGATAATTCTTTTCATATTTTTCAAATGGATTGATTCAACAATTGCTTGGCATTCTCGATGGCGGCCTCCGTGATTTTGCTGCCGCTGAGCATTTGGGCGATTTCCTCGATTCGCTCGGCGTCGGACAGCCGTTTCATACTGGTTTTCGTACCGTTTTTCGTTTCGTTTTTCGACACTTTGTAATGCGTCGTTCCCGTTGCGGCGATTTGCGGCAAGTGCGTGATGCTGATGACTTGTCGGTCGTGGTCGCCCATCTCGCGCATAATGTGCGCCATCTGCTCGGCCACTCGACCGCTCACGCCCGTGTCGATTTCGTCGAAAATGATGGTCGGCAACTTCACCGCACCGCTGATCATCGCCTTCAGCGACAGCATCACACGCGCAATTTCGCCGCCCGAAGCCACTTCGCTCACGGGCTGCATCGGCGTGCTTTTGTTCGCGCTGAACAGGAACACGATTTTGTCGGCCCCGTCGATGCTCAAAGGCTTTTCCGTCAGTTCGATTTTGAAGCGAATGTTCGGGATTCCGAGTGCGACGAGCCGTTCCAACACCTCTTTTTCGACTTGTCGGGCGGCTTTCGTGCGAATCGCCGTGAGTTTCTGGCTTTTTTTCAGGCTTTCTTGGCGCAATTTCTCGGTTTTCTCGCGTAAAACGGCCAGTTCCTCGTCGCTGTTTTCGATGTGGCCGAGTTTCTCGCTGAGGTTGTCGCGAATCGCGATGAGTTCGGCCATCGTCGTCGCCTGATGCTTTTTCTGAAGCGAATAAATCAGGTCGAGCCGCTGGTTGATTTGGTCGAGTTGGCGAGGGTCGAAGTCGATGTTTTAGAGTTCCTTGCCGATTTCGTCGGCGATGTCCTTCAACTCGATTCGGCAACTGTCGATTCGCTCGGAAAGTTCGTTGGCGATGGGGTAGAAGTGAGCCAGTTCGCCCATTTGTCGGGCGATTTTCTGCGTCCGCGAAACAATGCCGTTTTCGTCGTCGGACAGCGTCGTTTTCGCCTCGTAGAGCACCGATTTGATGTCCTCGGCGTGGCTCATCGTGTCGCGTTGTTGCTCTAATTGCTCCTGTTCGTCGGCTTGCAGTCGCGCTTCGGTCAGTTCGTTGAGTTGGAAACGCAAAAAGTCGGCGGCTTGACGGTTTTTCTCGACATTTTCAAGAAAATTCTCGTAGTCTTTTTCGGCATTTCGATAGTCTTGGAAAGTGCTGCGGTAATCGTCAAGAATTGTCTTGTCGGCAGCGATGATATCGACCACCGAGCGTTGGAAATCTTCCTTGCTGAGTAGCAGATTCTGGTGTTGGCTGTGAATATCGACAAGTTGCTCGCCCAACTCGCGCATCGTCGTCAGCGAAACGGGCGTGTCGTTCACGAAAGCACGGCTTTTTCCGTTCACATTCACCTCGCGGCGAACGATGCAGTCGCTCGCGTCGTAGTCGATGTCGTTTTCCTTGAAAAACGGCTCCAATTCGTAGCGTCGGAGGTCGAAATGCGCCTCGATGACGCAGCGATTTTCGCCCGTTTTCAGCAGTTTCGCGTCGGCTCGATTGCCCAAGAGCAGCCCGATGGCTCCGAGAATGATGCTTTTTCCCGCGCCCGTCTCGCCCGTCACGACGGAAAAGCCCGACTGAAACGCAATGTCGAGTTCGTCGATGAGCGTGAAGTTCTTGATATAGAGTTGTTTGAGCATGGTCGTTTACTGCTTGATTTTCTCCCAAGCGTTGTTTTGCGAGGCGTTGATATTGAAAAGGATGTCATAGACGCTCTGCTTCTCCTTCTGCGTGCCTTTTCCTTGATAAATATTGGCAAGTTCGTCCTTTTTGTAGTCGGTCCAAATCTGCGGCAAAAGGCTCAGCGGCTTGTCCTCGTGGCACTTTTTCAAGTGGGTTTCGATGGCGGTGGTGATGTTGGTCCGACCGCGCTCAGCGTTGCTCGCCATTTCGTCGAGACCGCTGCGATAATAGTCGTATTGCAACTGTCGGAAGGGCTGCATCGCACCGTCGAGATAGTCGTTGATGATGGCGAAGCGGTTGCGGCTGTCATCAAAGGCTTTCCAACCCGGATAATTCAGGTTTTGGGCGTTGTTGGCGAGGTTCATACAGCGTTGCAGAATGTCCTCGCCGCCCATCGGGGCAAAGGAATCGAGGTCGAGTCCGATGATGAGAAAAGCGTAGTAGGCGACGAGCGCAACCAGTTGATTGTCAATGACTTCCTCGTTAAATTCCAGTTGGTCGAACTGCGAAAACTGGAAATTGAAGTCGGCGTCCTTATTATTATATAAGGTGGTGGTGTAGGCCGAGTTATAGACGGGTCGGTTTGCCTGAATGAGCGCGTTGCAGGTGAAAGCGTTGTTTTCGCGGTCGTATTTCGTCACGGTGATGTTGAAATTGCAGACGATTCGCTCGTTTTTCTGGAATTGCAGATTCGTCCATTGGCGGTCGTTGATGAAGCGTTCCAAAGTCTGTTGCAGACTCTCGAAAACGCTCGCGTCGGTGCCTTGAATCTGGTTGCGGTTGATGGTGACTTTCGCCTGCAATTCCTGCGCATTCAGAGGCATTGCCGTGAAAAAACTCATCAGGAAAACGACGAGCATCGTCATCAGTTTTCCCATCGATTTCAGTCGGATTCGCGTGAGAATTTGCTTGGTGTTGGCGGTGAAATCGCTCGTCATAATCCAACTGTAGTAGCCCGGATCGCGACGCAGCACCTCCATCACGTCCCAACCCTTGTATTTTCCGAAGTTGAAAACCTCGTGCTTGCGCGGATTTCCGTCTTTGTCGGTCAGCACGTTGCCCTGTCCATCGACCATATCCTGCCAGACGATTCTTCCAGCGAAATCGACGTAGTTGTTCGTTTTTGAAAATTCCGCCAACTCGTCCATGTCGTTGCGAAGGATTCGCTCTGGTTCCACCTGTTTTTCGGGTGAATACATATCGAGTTCGGCCATCAGCACGCGATAGGTCGCCTCGGTGTCTTGGTCGGCGCGATGCGCCTCGAAATCGTCCTCCATCTTGCGTCCGCAGTAGAATTTATAGGCTGCGGCGAGGTTGCGACGCTCCATTCTTCGGAAAATGGCCTGCGCGTCGATGAGTCGGCGGGCGGAAAAATCGAAGTCGATGCCTGCGCGAAGAAATTCCTCGGCCAAGAGCGGCACGTCGAAGTGGTTGGAATTGAAGCCGGCGAGGTCGCTGTCGGCAAATTTCTCGCTGAGTTCGGGCGCGAGTTCCTTGAAGGTCTTGGCCTCGGCAACCTGCTCGTTGGTGATGCCCGTCAAGTCCGTCACTTCCTTCGGAATCGGGATTTCGGGATTCACGAAGATGTTTTCACGCTCCTCGCGTCCGTCGGGATGAATCTTGATGTAGGAAATCTGGATGATTCTGTCCCTGACAAGGTCAAGCCCCGTTGTCTCCAAGTCGAAGACAACAAGGGGCTTTTTAAGATTTAGTTTCATCGGATGAATGTTTTAATTCAAAAATCAACACTCAAAATTCAAAATTCGATTAGTCGTTCAGCAGCATCGGCATAATCAGCATCAGAACGTCCTCGTTTTCGGGCTGCACGGCGGGCAGGATGATGCCTGCGCGACTCGGATCGGCCAGTTCGATGACGACTTCGTCGCCTTGCAGGTTGTTGAGGATTTCCGACAGCGAACTGCCCTTGAAGCCAATGTTCATCGCCTGTCCTGCATACTCGCAATTGACCACTTCCTTGGCGCTCGTTGCGAAGTCGATGTCCTCGGACGAAAGTTCCAGACGGCCTGCGTCGAGGTGGAAGCGCACGAGTTGGCTGCTCTCGCTGGCGAAAGGCAGCACGCGCTTCAGTGCACCGATGAGCGAGCGGCGGTCGATGGTCAGTTGGTTCGGGTTGTCCTGCGGAATCACCGAGTTGTAGTTCGGATAGCGGCCTTCGATGAGGCGGCAGGTCAGAACGCCCTCGGCAAAACTGATTTCAGCCGTGCGGTCGTCGAACTTGATGACCACTTCCTCCTGCTCCTTGCCAAGCACGTTTTTCAGCAGCGTGGCAGGCTTTTTCGGCAGGATAAACGAGGCTGGCGTCTCGCTCTTGATGTTGAAGTTCTTGTTGCGCACGAGCTTGTGGCCGTCGCTGGCAACCACGGCGAGCGCGTCGGGCGTCAAGTCGAAGTAGATGCCGTTCATCACGGGGCGGAGTTCGTCTTGAGCCGTGGCGAAGAGCGAGCGCGTCAGGTTGTCGTTGAGCACCGTTGCGTCGATGTTGATGACGGTGGCATTGTCGGGAATCTGCTGCGAGCGAGGATATTCGTCGCCGTTCTGCGCCGTGAAGTTGTAGAGGCCGTTCTGGTAGATGATTTTAATCGTCAGATTCTCGGTGTTCACCTCGAAAGTGAGCGGCTGCTCGGGCAGTTCCTTCATCGCGTCGAGCAAGGTGCGGTTGGGCACTGCGAAACTGCCCTCGCCGTCGGCTTCGTCGAGCTTCAGCGTCGAGCGCATCACGTTTTCGCTGTCGCTCGCCGTGATGGTGAGCTGCTGGTTATTGACTTCGAACAGGAAACTGTCGAGAATGGGCAGGGAATTC
Organism: Prevotella sp.; assembly: GCA_017538195.1. Lineage (GTDB taxonomy): Bacteria > Bacteroidota > Bacteroidia > Bacteroidales > Bacteroidaceae > Prevotella. The sequence continues at coordinate 11,405 of JAFYJH010000173.1, read as the reverse complement.
TTGCTGTTGATGACCCTTGCCAAAGTCTGGAGGCGACTGCTCAGGGCAGTGCTGGAAAGTGTAAATTTCATTTGTATTTTACCATTAAATGTTTATAATTTCGCTAATATCCCACAAAAATACAAAAATCCATCGTTCAAAACAAAAAAAACGGCAAAAAAATTTCTGATTTTAGAACTATTTTACTAACTTCGCCACCGAATTAAGAAAAAAGAACCATATTCGACGCAAAAAGACGACGAATTTTAATTTTTAACAATAGAATTTTTAAGACAATGGAACTACAAGGAAAAGTGATTGCCGAAACCCAAGAAAGAAGCGGTACTTCGGCGCGTGGAGAGTGGAAAGCGAAGGATTTTGTGATTGAGACGCACGATAGCTATCCGAAGAAGATGGTGTTCTCGGTGTTTGGAGAGGATCGCCTGCAGCGTTTCAACATCCAGATTGGGCAGGAAGTGCTCGTGTCGTTCGACATCGATGCCCGCGAGTATAATGGCCGTTGGTTCAACTGCATCCGCGCCTACGATGTGCGTCAGGTCGATCCGGCACAGTATGGCGCAGCGGCTCCGGCTGCAGCACCGTCGGCGTTTGCTTCCGAACCGGCTGCTGCTCCGGCTGCACCTGCCGCCGACGCTCCGTTCCCACCGGCTGCCGAGGGCGAAAGCACCGACGATCTGCCGTTCTAAAACGGTTTTCCCGTTGAGGAAAAGCAACGGCAATTTCTCGCTAAGAACCGGTTGAAAGCGACGGCAACTTCTCGCTAAAAAACATTAAAGCGACGGCAACAAAAATCGGGTGGCACTTCAAGGTGTCACCCGATTTTTATATCGATTCGTTGCGATTATTTCACAACCATCTTCTTTCCGTTCTGAATCACGATGCCCTTGTACGAGCCGCTGACGCGCTGTCCAGCCACGTTGTAGAGCTGTCCGTCGGTTGCGTTCTCAGCCTTCACGTCGCTGATGCCAGTAACACCGTCGAGAACAAAGTCAGACACGTTTTTCACGCCCGTTTTGCTCATATATTTTAAGATGTGTCCATAGACAAGCACTTCCTTGCCGACATTGTCGGGATTGTCCACCACGTTCAGAGCGGCGCGGATGTCGCCAGTGGGCAATTGCACAGGAATCGTCTTTGCTGCTTCAGTTTCACCGGCAGCAGTAGCCAAACCGATGTTGCTAACCGTTTCCTCGGCAAAAGCAGAGCCGGAAGAGTTCAGTGCACCGGCAATGACGCCCTTCACCCAAACTTTCTCTTGACCTTCAGCAGCAGACGTTCCCTCGGGAACAGCCATATGCTTCAAGTCTTCAACGGTATAAGGATTCTCCCTCGAACCATCACCTTCATAGACATAAGAATCATCTTCTTTCGTCTGACCGTTAAGTTCGTAGATATATCCGCTTGACAATTCGGGAGTCATCACGTTGTCCTTCACATAACGCTGCAATTTGCCATAGACAATGACTTCGTCGCCGTCCTGCACATATTCTTCTTCGGTAATGTTCTTATTTTCCAGACCTTTGGCACGGAAAACCGTAAGTGTAACGGTCGCACCTTCTTCGTCGGCCATGACAAACGTGGCATTTCCATTAGCCGTGGAAATCTCGGTGACGGACAACACTACACCTTTCACATAGTAACTATTTTGAGTGGTCTGACCGTCTTTCATCGTGTTAATGGCTTCAACAGCGGCAGCCACGGTGATAGCCGTTTCCGGCGTAGTTCCACCGTCGATTGTTGGTTCTTTCGGCTGATCGTCGGGATTAGGCTCAGTTTCGCCATTGATGCTGTAAATATAGCCACCTTGAGCCACCTGAGGAGTTGTCACCTCGTTTTTGACGTACTTTTGCAACTGTCCGTAAACAACAACTTCGTCATTGACTTTCAAGAAATCTTCATTTGTAACGTCGGTGTTTTTCAAACCTTTAGCACGGAAAACGACGAGGTCGCCCATGTTGAAAGTGGCGTTTTTATAATAGACAGAAATACCACTATTGCCAATTTCAGCCTTCGTCACAGTTCCCTTGATGTAGTAGTTGCTTGTGCTTTTCGCTCCGTCGGCTAACTCGCCAATCAGTTCCAATGCACGGTCAACGGTAATCGCCGTTTCGGGTGTCTGGCCTTCGGTCTCGCCACCACCGCCATCGTCACCGCCTTCAGAAACAACCATTTTGATGTTGTCGAGGCGGCCATTTTGGTCAACAGCCGTAGCAAAAGTCAAATTCAAGGTGTTGGTTCCAGAAGGAACGGTAATGTTGTACTCCGTATTTGAAACTTTTGTGAGATTGGCTCCAGAAGTTGTTGAAGTCAAATTGACATTTTTGTTAATGGTAAACGTAAGTTTCATCGAAGTTGCACCATTCAGTGCGACTTCAGCCGAGAAAGAAAGACCGCGACTGCTTTTGGGAAGAAGCAATTCAATGTTTGATTCGTCGGAGGTATTGGTATAAAGTTTAACATACCCTCCATCGTCTCCTGTGTAAGTCGCATTAGCGTTTGACACATCTTCTACCTTGGTTCCTGCCTCAGAAGAATCCCAGTTCTCTTGCCAGATGACAGTCTCATCGGCAAACACACTACCGCACAGCATCATCAGCATGCTGAGCAGCGAAAAACGTAATTTTTTGTTCATAATTTTTTGGTTTTAAGTTAATATTAAAGATAATTTGCGTGCAAAAGTACGCATTTTTGTGGAATGAGCAAAAAATGAAATGTTAAATAATCAACATTTTTTCGAGAAAAATTTGGAATTATGAAAAAAAAGCCTTAAATTTGCCGTGTCTTTTTAGATTTCGAGCTTTACGAAATCGCTTGTCGAGGTTGGTAGCGTCCTGCACCAACCTCATTTTTTCAAGAAAAATTTGGTGGTTTGACAGAAATGTCGTACCTTTGCAGCCGATAAATCATAATTATTCACTTTTAACAATAACAAAACGCCTATCGAAACATCATTTACTTAAGTAACAGTAAAACTTAATGAAATGAAGAATCTCAATGGAATGACCGACGAGCAGTTGGCCTTGTCCTACATCGATGGAAACAACCGGGCGTTTGACCTGTTATTGTCGCGCAATCAGGCGAAACTCTATTCATACATCCTTTTCGTGGTGCACGACCGCGACAAGGCCGACGATGTGTTTCAGGAGACTTTCGTGAAGGTCATCACGAGGCTGCAGGCCGGACAATACGCGGCGAGCGGCAAGTTCAGCGCGTGGATTATGCGCATCGCCCACAACGTCATCATGGACGGCTATCGCGACCAGCGCAACGAGCGAATCGTGGAGCCGACGGAGGACAACGACCTGTCGAACCTCAGCGGCGACGACCTCTACGAGAGCGACATCGAGCGTCAGTACGTCAATCAGCAGGTGCTGGCCGACGTGCGCCGCATCATGGAGAGTCTGCCGGCTCCGCAGCGCGAGGTGGTCTATATGCGCTACTATCAGCAGATGTCGTTCAAGGAGATTTCGCAGGCGACCAACGTCAGCATCAACACTGCGCTGGGCCGTATGCGCTACGCCATTCTGAATATGCGCCGATTGGCTAAACAGCACGATATTGAGCTTTCAATTCTTCAATAGTCTTTAGCGGATCGGGCGACTTGAAAATATAACTTCCACTGACCAGTACATCGGTTCCTGCCTCGACCAGTCGCGGGGCTGTTTCCGCCTGTACGCCGCCATCGACCTCGATGAGCGCGTGGCTGCCCGTCTGACGAATCAACTCGCGCAGCCGACGAACCTTCTGAACGCTGTTTTCGATGAATTTCTGGCCTCCGAAACCCGGATTCACACTCATCAGCAACACCATATCGACCTCGCCGATGATGTCTTCCAACATGCTGACAGGCGTCGATGGATTCAGCGTCACGCCGGCCTTCATGCCTGCCGCGTGAATCTCCTGAACCGTGCGGTGCAGGTGGGTGCAAGCCTCGTAATGCACGTTCATCATCATCGCGCCGAGTTTCGCCGTGCGCTCGATGAACTGCTCGGGTCGAACCGTCATGAAATGCACGTCGAGCGGCTTCCGGCAAAGTTTCGCCACCGCCTCCATCACGGGAAAACCAAACGAGATGTTCGGCACGAACACGCCGTCCATGATGTCGAGGTGCAGCCAGTCGGCCTTGCTGCGGTTAATCATGTCGATGTCGCGGTCGAGATGGCCGAAGTCAGCCGACAAAAGCGAAGGGGAAACGAGCGTTTTCATCATTTTTCGCGTTTAGTTCAGGCAGAAAGCTATGGGCTTGCCGTTCGATTTCATCACTCTGTAGGTGTAGGCAATCTGCCGGATGATGTTCAAAGTTCTTTCAGATGGTCTGATTTCGTCTGGAGTAAAATACTGCATAGGCAAATGTGTTTTAAATGATTCTATAATTACAACGCGAAACCACACCTTTTTATTATATAGAGCGAAGAAAAAATTTTTTTCGGCGATTTTATTTTCATAATTCAAGAATTATTTGTAATTTTGCACCCGATTTTGACGATGACAATTGAAATTACTTCCCTTCGGCCAGTGACCGTTGGTTGTAAACTGTAAATTGTACATTGTAAATTGAAAACATGGGCCAGTCCTGTACGGCCAGCTCCCTCGGAATCCTCCAGGGCTTGACCGCAGCAAAGGTACTTGGTTGTAGCGGCGCGATACAGATCGCTGGTCCACCCGCCTCTTTAGCTCAGTTGGCCAGAGCACGTGATTTGTAATCTCGGGGTCGTTGGTTCGAATCCGACAAGAGGCTCAAGGATAAATCCGTTTTATCGAAAATTCAGAAAGTGCCATCCGAAAGTTCGCTTTCGGGTGGCGTTTCCAAATTGATTGATTTGATTTTGTATTGTATCTGCTTGATTTGCTCCTCTGTATAGTTGTCGAAGTTGGCTCCTTTTGGTATGTATTGCCTGTAGAGTTTGTTGGTGTATTCGACGAGTCCCTTCTCCCATGAGGCGTAGGGGTGTGCGAAGTAGATCTTGGTTCCGAGCATCTCGGCGAGTTCCCTGTGCATGGCGAACTCCGTCCCGTTGTCTGTGGTGATGGATCTGATGTATCCCATGTAGGGCAGCAGTTCCCTGTAGGCGGCCTTGAGTACTCCTTCGGAATCCTTCCCCTTGGGCAGCTTGGTGATGATGGAGAATCCCTGGCTGCGCTCCACGAGTGTCAGCATGGCGTCCTTGTTCCTTGGCCCCACGATGGTGTCCATCTCCCAGTCGTCCCAAAAGTTGCATTTCTTAATTGAACTTACGGTTATCGCTTCGCTCACGGAGTTACAGGAGTTAAGAAGATAAGCCAAATGCAATTCTCACTTCACACTCCACACTTCACGATTTTTTTCGAGCAAGCTCTCAAGGAACTCCTTTTTTTTCGTTTCACTCAAGGGAACTCCCTTTTTACCTTTTTACTTTTTTCCCTTTTACAATATAAATTCCCTTCGCCGTCGGCTCACTTCCGACAACTTGACCTTGCAGGTTGTACCAACGGTTGTCAGTCGGAGAAACGGCGTTTTCAGGCGAGATTTCGATGATGTCGCTCGTGCTGCTGTCGATGCCGTTGAAGACATAGACCGACGAGGCTGAGAGCTTGAGCGTCAGTTCGGTGTCGATGTCGATGGGCTGACCGACCGTCAAACCATTCAGATTCGACTGAGTGAAGGCTTTTTCCAACGTGATACTGCCCGTGATGTAGTTGGGGATGTCGAGGGCTTCGCGCAGCGTGGTTTTGAAGGTCTGCTGCGAGGTCGATGGATTGCGCAGGGCGAGTGTCGCCTTTTTGCCGTTCCACGCAGCCCAGCCATAAACTTCCGACTTCGATTTCGAGATGTCCCACGGATTGCCGCCAACCCAGTGAACGTCGGGCAGCACGTCGGCTTGCTCGCGTTGCCACTTGATGCACTCGGCGAGGTCGCCCCAGAGTTTTCCGCTGTTGATGCTGTTCATCAGCGCGAAGTCGGCGTAGATTTCGACCATGCCCGAACCGCAGGCGAAGGCACAGCGCAGTTCGCGCAGAATGTCATTGTAGTCCTGACTCATATTGGCCACGCCACCGCCGTATTTCGAAAGCATAAAGCCGTGCGTCATCAGCGTGTTGATGGGGCAGAGCGGCGAATTTTGCACGAAATTCTGATAGACCAAACGGTCGCGATAGGTGATCCAGTTTTCGCGCGAATTTTTGCCGTTTCCGATGGTTCCGTGGTCGTTTTCCTGACGCCAGACGGCATCGGTGTATTGGAACCAGAAGGGCGACGCCCACGTGCCGACGGTGGTGTTGAGGAAGATGTCGGGCTTCACTTCGCGGACGCGCTGCTCAATGTCGATGATGGCCTCGGCATTTTCCTGTCCAGTCGCTCCGGCATCGGGTCCTGTGGCGCTGAACTGCGCACTGATTCCGTCGAATTTGAAGAAATTGAAGTCGTAGTCATTGACCATCTTCGAGCAAGCGGTGAGGAATACGTTGTAATAGGCTTCGTTGCTCAATTGCATTCCGCCTTTTCCGTTCCAATAATTGCGGCGATAGTTACCGCTTTGTCCGTAGCCACCGACAGGACCGAGCCACGCGCCGATGTGCGAATTCATTGCTGTGGCAGCGTCGCTCATTTTCTGGAATCCATTGGGGAAATTCTTGTTGAAAGTCCACGTGCCATACTGGTCCCAACCGTCGTCCCAGACAAACGACGCGATGCCCGTCTGATGCTTGTCGAAGAGGTTTTTCTTCCACTGGTTGAGCACGGTCATACACTGCGATTCATTGAAATTGCCCGTATAATTGGCATCGTTGTTGCGGTCGATGTTCAGTTCGTACCACGAATTGTAAAGCGGGAACGGACGCCAAGGCACGGCACGCTCGCGCTCGCTGTAGCAGAGGAACGAGCGACGCGCTTGATTCGGGGCAATCAGTCCGACGACAGCACCCACGCGCCACGTTTTTCCCTTCTTCAACGTGGTCTGACGGTTCCATTCGCCGCGAATCGCCGTTTCCGTCGGAGCGTTGAGGTGAAGCGTTTCCTCGACTTTGTAAGTCAGGTTGATGTTGCCCGTCGAGGTGTTGTCGCTGTTGTCGGCATTCAGCGCGACGTAATAGCGCAGTTTGTAGTTGCCTGCGGCGGGAATGACGAAGGAATAATTGTGATTGTTCTTCGCTGTACCCGAAAAGCCTGCGTGATAGTCGGAAGCCGCCACGTTGCCGTCGGCATCGATGAGTTCCACGCCGCCGATGGTCAGTCCGTGATTGCCCGAACTATACATAAATTGGGCATTGAAAGTGCCTTTCGACTGGTCGAAACTGATGGTTTTCTCCATCATTCTCACCTTCGGATAGCTGTAGCCAACCTCCTTGACGCGAGCGGGAACGTCGCTGTCTGCCACCTGCGTCCACGAACTCGTGTTCCACGCATCGGTGCGCGTTCCGTTAGCTTTCAGAATGGGATAAATCAGACTTGCAGCCGATTCCTCGTCTTGAATGACATTCTTGTCGAGATCGCCGTCATAGACGACATTTGGCGCAGAAACCGTTCCGCTCCACGTGATGGTTCCGTTGGAATTGAAACCGCCCGAAATGGCACCCGTGACTTCCTCGGTACGGTCGCGGAAATAGCGCACGAGATAATATCCCTTCGACGGAATGTTCAGCCGATAGACATTGTTTTCGTGCCGTCCGCCAGCCGTTCCCTTGTGATAATCGCTGGCAACGACCTCGCCCGTGAATGGGTCGAGAACATCGACGCCGGCAATGTCCAAGCGATGGCTTCCACTATTATATTGGAACGTAACTGTCAGATTTCCAGTCGATTTGATGGCCAAATAACCTTGAACGCCACTGATGTAATTCGCCGTGAAGCCCAGATTGAGGATGCCCTGCGGCGTTTCGTCGCCCGGAGTCCACGAGAACTTGCTGCCGTCCCACGAACCATAGGCGAAAGGCTCGGTGCTCATTCCGCCGCCCGTCGTGTTGATGCCCATCGGCGTTTCCAGACCTGCGAAAATTCGGTCGCTCGCGATGACGGCTCCGCGCGTGTTTCCCACGACGACGGGCGCCTGTTCGCTGCCGCTGTTATCGACATTGTAAATCATCGGAACGATGTTGTACATATCCACATTCTGCGACGAAGTCAGTTCGAGTTCGGTGCGCAGATAGTGCGACCCGTCGCGCAGCACAGCCCGCCATTTCAGCGTGATGTTTCCGTGGCTGAAATCGGCTTCGATGGCCTGTCCGGGCAGTTTCAGAGAGCCTTTGGCGGCATTTTCGTCGGCAGTCAGACTGACGATGCGCGGTGTGCCCTGCGTCATTTGCGACGCGGCGATTTCCGTTCCGTTGTTCAAGCGAATCGTGAAAAGTTCCGTTCCGGGCTTCAGTCCCATCGCCTCGCAGCCGTCGAACATCAGCCGACCGCCGCTCAAGCGAAATGAAGCCTCAAAAAGGTCATTTTTGAGTGTGAAAACATCGCCAGACTGCGTGGCAACGGCTGTTCCGGCCTGCTGTTCCTGTGGGAAAATCACTGCTTGTGCCATGGCGGTCGCCGTCAGCATCAGGCTCAGCATCAGCGTTGCGAGTCTTCGAGTCATGCTGTTTTTACGGGTTGGTTGGTTAATTATCCTTCTCATATGCTTAAAAATTTTGGTTATTCGTTGATTTGATAGTTTCAGCCTGCAAAGTTACGATTTTTTCTCGAATTGGCAAAATTTTTCTCAAAATGGCAAAGAAAAAGCCGGAAAATCAATTCCGGCCTCGCTTTGTCGCTTCCGACAGACAAACAAAAACCGCCGGGTCTGAGACCCAGCGGTTTTCTTGATTTTCAGTTCGAGCTATTTGCTTATTGAGCAGCAGCATCTTTGACAGCTTCAGCAGCGGCCTCGACATTCTCAGCAGCCTCTTCTACAGCCTCAGCAGCACCCTCGACAGCCTCAGTAGCGGCAGCCTTAGCGTCTTCAAAAGCCTGGAGCTTCTTGGCGAGAACCTCGTCGAGCTTCTCCTGGAGAGCCTTAGCGTCAGCCTCTTCAACAGTAGCAACACCGAGTTCAGTCAGAACAGCGGCGGTGTCCTCTGCGTTCAGAGTGGGTTCTTCAACAACCTCAACTTCGGGAGCTTCTTCAACAACCTCAGCGGGTTTCTGCGTGTTACCGCAAGATGCGAACGACATAGCTGCAGCAGCTACGAACATAAACATTACTTTTTTCATTTCTTTGCTTTTTTAATTAGTAAAACAATCTTTGTTTGTTAAAACGCTGCAAAGGTAAGGATTTTTTTGATACGCGAATCATTTTTTTTGATTTTTTTTCATCGATTTTTGTAACTTTTTTGCAAGTCGTTGAAAATCAATGATTTATAAAATGTTAAAAAAATAAAATAAAAAGAAGGTTTTGATTTAAGTGCTAAAAATCGTGATTTTTGACGGCGATTTCGAGTTTTATTCGTACCTTTGCAGAGATGATTGACACTTCTGCTTTTCAAGGCAAGCGGGCCGCCTACTTCACACTGGGCTGCAAACTGAATTTCTCTGAGACATCGACCTTCGCGAAGATGCTTCAGCAGATGGGCGTGGTGACGGCGGAGAAGGGCGAGCAGGCCGACATCTGCCTGATTAACACGTGCTCGGTGACGGAAGTGGCCGACCACAAGTGCCGCCAGACGATTCACCGCGTCGTGCGACAGCATCCGAAGGCTTTCGTGGTGGTGACGGGCTGCTATGCGCAGTTGGAACCGGCGAAAATCGGGCAGATTGAGGGCGTCGATCTCGTGCTTGGAGCCAACGAAAAGGCGAATCTGATTCAGTTTTTGAGCGATGCGTGGGCGGAGAGAGGCCGCAGCAACGGCAACGCGGAGGTTCACGCCGTCGAAAAGACGCGCGACATCACAACCTTCGCGCCTTCGTGCTCGCGAGGCAATCGCACGCGCTATTTCCTGAAGGTGCAGGACGGCTGCAACTATTTTTGTACCTATTGCACAATTCCCTTCGCGCGCGGTTTCTCGCGGAATCCGTCGATTGCGTCTTTGGTCGCGCAGGCCGAGGAAGCGGCACGCGAGGGCGGCAAGGAAATCGTCTTGACGGGCGTGAACATCGGCGACTTCGGTCGGACGACGGGCGAAAGTTTCCTCGATTTGGTGAAGGCGTTGGACGAGGTCGAGGGCATCAGTCGCTATCGAATCAGCAGCCTCGAACCCGACCTGCTGACCGACGAACTCATTGAGTTTTGCGCCCAGAGCCGTGCCTTTATGCCGCATTTCCACATTCCTTTGCAAAGCGGCAGCGACGAGGTCTTGAAACTGATGCATCGCCGCTACGACACGGCTCTTTTCGCCCATAAAATCCAGTTGATTAAGGAGCGGATGCCCGACGCATTCATCGGAGTCGATGTGATGGTGGGGACGCGAGGCGAAATGCCTGAGTATTTCGAGGCTTGCTATGAGTTTCTGCGCAGCCTCGATGTCACGCAGTTGCACGTGTTCCCCTATTCCGAGCGTCCGGGCACGGCGGCGTTGCAGATTCCTTACGTCGTCAGCGACAAGGAGAAAAAGCAGCGGTCGCAGCGGCTTCTCGCGCTTTCCGACGCGAAAACCGAGGCATTTTATGCCCGTCACATCGGTCAGGAGGCGGAAGTTTTGTTTGAAAAGGCACTGCGCGGTCGGGCGATGCACGGTTTTTCGCGGAACTACATCCGTGTGGAGTTGCCAGCGGCGTTGGCCCGTGAGGAATACGATAACCAACTGCTTCGCGTGAAGTTGGGCGGTTTCAATCGCGACAAAACGGCGTTGATAATTGATACTATATATAATAAGGTGTAGTCATGGAGCAAACGAAAATCGCAATCGTCATTTTGAACTGGAACGGGCGGAAGATGCTGGAGCAGTATCTGTCGTCGGTGGTGAACTATTCGCGCGACGACGCGACGGTGGTCGTGGCCGACAATGGCTCGACCGACGATTCTTTGGCCTTCCTCGCCGAGCATTTTCCCGAAGTTCAGACGATTCCACTCGGTCAGAACTATGGCTTCGCCGAGGGCTACAATCGCGCTTTGCAGCAGGTCGAGGCCGACTATTTCGTGCTGCTGAACAGCGATGTCGAAGTGACGCACCACTGGCTTGAACCGCTCGTGGAGTACATGGATGCGCACGAGGAAGTGGCGGCGTGTCAGCCGAAATTGCTGTCGTGGACAGACAAGGACAAGTTCGAGTATGCCGGTGCTTCGGGCGGTTTTCTCGACCGTTACGGCTATCCGTTTTGTCGCGGTCGAATTTTCGACAAAATCGAGGAGGACGATGGGCAGTACGACTATGCCGCCGAGATTCACTGGGCGACGGGCGCGTGTCTGATGATTCGGAGCCGCGATTATTGGCAGGCAGGCGGTCTCGACGGTCGTTTTTTCGCCCATCAGGAGGAAATCGACCTTTGTTGGCGATTGCGGATTATGGGTCGGAAAATC
>JAFYJH010000172.1 GCA_017538195.1 Prevotella sp. | reverse complement strand
ACTTTCTTGTGAGTTATCAAGAAAGGCTTTTCCCATCATCTTTGTTATTTCTTCAATATGTTTGTTGGAAACCAACCGATTTTGGCTATCCAACCTTCGAAAATAATTCCAACTAAATTGCAAAGAAACCCAATCTGTTCTAATAATCTTAATTTCAACTTTTCTGTCCTTGCTGTTGTAATTCGGTTCGATGAATGAAACAGAAAATCTTTCTTTGTTATTTTTCTTTCTAATGCAATTCTGCATTTCCTCGGATTGGCTAAAGCGATAGTAGTTTTCCCTTGAATACTCTGGTAATTCCTCATTCTTTATTGGGAATTGATATTCAACATTGTCCTCATATTCAGAAATATAAAACGCATCGGGCAACCATCCGCCAGGATCTTTACTTCTGTGAATATTTTTGTTGAATCCCCAAGAGAGTTCATTTTTCCCAACTTCATTTAAGAGGGGATCTGTGTGACTTGTCATTATTTCATTGAATTCTGCAGAAGGATTTTGGTTTTTATAAAGGTATTTAATTGATGCCGAAAGGAGTGCGACAAATAATGTGGCTATAATTAGTAACCACATAATGAAAACTGCAGGTTTGGAGAAAGAAAAACATATACGAATAAAATCTGGAATAGAATCGATATCAGTGATAAAATTAATAATAATACCTGACGAATATGCAATTGTACCACCGATTAGTTTTTTCTCTAACCATACAAGTTTATTTCTGAAACGCCATAAATTTAGTGTCATAATTCGTTGTTTTAAGTTGTTGCTGCAAAGATACAAATAATACCTCTGACAAACAAAAAAATGGTAAAAATATTTTTTCAGTATCACATTAAAAAACTTTTTTCAGTGTTTTTCAGAAATAATTGCTAACTTTGCAGCTTGATGGTGGAAAATTTCAAATAATCAGAGTTATGCCACAAGGACAAACGCAGATGAGAGAGCGGCAGAAAACGAATGTCAAGGAGCCGCGCCGTTATAAGGTCATCATTCACAACGACGATTTTACAACGATGGAATTTGTTGTGATGGTACTGAAGGAGGTGTTTTTTCTGAGCGAGGAGAATGCACAGGCTTTAATGTTGCAAGTTCATTTCTCGGACAAGGCGGTGGTCGGGATTTATTCTTACGACATTGCCGTGTCGAAGGCACAAAAGGCGACCGCGATGGCTCGGGAAAATGGATTTCCGCTTCGAATAACAGTTGAACCAGAAGAGAATTAAGATTATGTCAGAAATAAAGCAATCGAGAAGGGCGAATATTTTGTTGAATCAGGCACTGAGGTGCAGTAGGGATTATAGGCATGAGTTCGTCATGCCGGAGCATCTGCTGTATGTACTGACGAGATTTGATGCGTTTAAGACGGCTCTTTCTGATATTTCTTCCTTAAAAGAGAATGTGAAGCAATATTTGGAAGACGTTGAAAAAGTCCCTGAAGGCATCGACTATGAGCCGAAACTTTCAGAACAGATGGGGCATGTTGTGGAAAATGCCGTGCAGTCGGTTGTTAATAGTAATGCAGAGATGTTGGACGCTCCCCATCTGGTTAAAGGTATTCTGCAACTTGAGGACTCGATGGCAGCTTTTATGCTGAAAAGCAGAATTGACAACGTTCCGCGGTTTATGGCTCGCTTTATTTCTTACTGCGAATTGGAAGAATGGCTGCAGTCGGAGGATGGTGTCGATGAAGATTCTGACGACGAAGAAAATCTCCCTGAACCTGCGTGGAAACAGTTGGTTGTTTGTATGAACGACCATTATGAAGACTACAATCCGCTTATCGGAAGAGAAAGCGAACTGAAACGGACGATTCAGGTGCTTTGTCGTTGTGAAAAGAACAATCCGCTGCATGTCGGCGAATCCGGGGTCGGCAAAACAGCCCTGATTTGGGGATTGGCCCGGCTCATTGCAGAGGACAAGGTTCCCAAGAGACTGAAGGGCAGCAAAATTTATCTTTTAGACATCGGAACGCTTTTGGCCGGTGCGCAGTATCGGGGCGATTTTGAAGAGCGCATTAAGAATGTCATGGATGGAATTCTGGAAGAAGGCGACAATAATATCGTTTATGTCGATGAAATCCATACGCTTGTGGGTGCAGGCTCGTCCAGCGGCAATGCGATGGACGCATCGAATATGCTCAAGCCTTATCTTGAATCAGGAAAAATTCGGTTTATTGGCTCTACGACCTACGAGGAGTACAACCGTCACCTCTCGCGTTCGAAGGGGCTTGTCCGCCGTTTCCAGCAGATTGATATAGCCGAACCTTCCATTGACGAAACAAAAAACATTCTCCGGCAATTGCAGCCGCGCTACGAATCGTTCCACGGCGTGAAATATGACGAAGAGGCTGTCGATTTTGCTGTGGAAGCCAGTGCCAAGCATATTACCGACCGTTTTCTGCCAGACAAAGCCATCGACCTCATTGACGAAGCCGGGGCGGCTATGGAAATCGAAGGGAATGCAAAAAACATTGGGAAAAAAGAGATTGCGGAGGTTCTGTCGAAGACTTGCAAGGTGGATGCGCTGTCGGTGGCAGAGGACGACGACTATCAGCAATTGGAAAGTCTTGCCACGCGGATGCTCTCGCAGATTTACGGACAGGAAGAGGCTATCCGGCAGGTAGTCGAGGCGGTTCAGATGGCACGGGCAGGACTTCTCGACGACAACAAGCCACTGGCTTCGCTGTTGTTTGTCGGGCCTACTGGCGTTGGAAAAACAGAGGTGGCGCGTGTGTTGTCGAAGGAACTCGGCATCGAACTCATCCGCTTCGACATGAGTGAATACACCGAGAAACATGCGGTGGCAAAGTTTATCGGTTCGCCTGCGGGCTATGTCGGCTACGAGGACGGTGGCTTGTTGACGGATGCCATTCGCAAGTCGCCCAACTGTGTGTTGCTGCTCGACGAAATAGAAAAAGCCCATCAGGACATCTACAATATTTTGTTGCAGGTCATGGACTATGCCCGACTGACCGATAACAAAGGCCGCCATTCCGATTTTAGGAATGTCATCTTGATTATGACTTCCAACGCCGGAGCTCAGTTTGCATCGCAAGGTTCCATCGGTTTCAGCAGCAATGTCAGTCGGGGCGACACCATGATGAAGCAAGTGAAAAAAACGTTTAAGCCCGAATTTCTCAACCGTTTGTCTGGTTCGGTTGTATTCCGCGATATGGACAGGCCGATGGCAACGATGATCCTGCAAAAGAAGTTGAGGGAATTGGATCGGAAACTGGAAACGAAAAAAGTGAATCTGAAACTCAGTGTCGAAGCCTTTAATCATCTTTTGGAAGAAGGATTCACGGCAGAATATGGCGCACGTGAGATGGATCGCGTCATTTCCCAGAAACTGAAACCTTTGCTGATGCGAGAAATCCTTTTCGGCAATTTGAAACAAGGCGGTAGCATTACAATTGAATTCAAAGATGGCAGTCTATCGATTGGATGAGAATTTGTGGTTCCCAGACCCTCGTCTTGGGGAAAAAGACGGGCTTGTTGCCGTCGGAGGCGATTTGTCAGTGAATCGTCTGCTGTTGGCCTACAGCTATGGTTTTTTCCCTTGGTTTTCTTTTCGTTTTCAGAAAGAGCCCCTTTGGTATTGTCCGCAAGATCGATATGTAATTTTCCCTAAAGAGATTCATATCAGCCATTCCATGAAACAACTGATGCGGCAGAAGAAGTTCGTCGTAACCATCAATTGTGATTTTGAAGGCGTAATTAGAAACTGTTCGATGGCTGGCGGGCGAATTCAGGAGGAAGCGGCATGGCTTGGCCTCGAAATGATGGAAGCATATACGGAACTGCATCGGCAGGGATATGCAGCAAGTGTAGAGGTGTGGGACGTCGATGATGCCTCTTCCGAAAAGACCGCAAGAAAACTTGTTGGCGGACTATATGGCGTAGCGATTCGTAATGCCTTTTTCGGGGAAAGTATGTTTTCGCTGATGCCAAATGCTTCGAAATTAGCCCTCATCCATCTGGCACAGAACTTGGAATGTCTCGGTGCCCATTTCATCGACTGCCAATTTGAAACACCCCATCTGAATTCGATGGGAGGAAGACACATTTCATACGAGAAATATATGGAAATATTAAACAACAGCCCATTGCCAACTGCATTTTTATGAAGTTTATGAAGTTTCGTTTTGTCGTAGAAAAAAAATGACTTTTTTTTGGAGATTCAAAAAATGGGATTACCTTTGCAGCCCGAAAATGAGAAAACTATGCCGAAATAGTTTGTAACGACACCGAAATTCGTGTAACAAATGAAGGGTTTCAGAAACCCTGACGATGCCCGTCGAAAGACGGGTGACGGTGTGTTCTTCTATTTTTTTGTTACACGAAAATCTCCGTTTTATGAGAAAAAGATTTTATGATGAGAGGGTGTGCTCCTGCTCACCCACACAAGGTGTGTTGTATCTGGATGCTCGTTTGATGCGCGACATCGTGAATCGTGAAATCCACCCGATCCGCTGTGCTTCGACCTGCGGAAACAAGGCTAAAAGATCTCTTGTGGTCGGTGACCTCTGTGCTGAGGCGGGACATCCTCGCTGGGCGTTGAAGGTCTGGAAACTGGCGCGATGGGAGAACTATTGCACTGACTGCTACGATTCTCTCTACGCTGAAAAGTTCGATCACGGCAGGAATTCTTAAGCGGTCACTCCGTAGGTTCTGGAAAGACGGAATCTGTGGAATGATTTTTTTGACCGTTCAGCCTTCCTTGAACGACACCACGCGCGAGAGTTCGTCGTCGAGATAGAACGTTTGTAGAATTGTATCCTGATAAACTCGATATTTCACGCGGATGAAATACAACTTTTTCGTTTTCGGGCCTTTGGGAAAGCGCATTTCAGGCTTGAACAGTTTGTTATTCGCCATCTTGGCCCGCATAATATGAGCCATCGAGTCGCTGACAAACGTGGTCGAGTCGAGTTTCGAGAAATCCATCACCTTGAAGTCGTTTTCGACCAGATTTTCTTTCAAAAAATCTTTCACCAAGGACTGCGCCCGACTCTTTTCCCGATTGCAACTGGTGAAAGCCATTGCCACCGCGAGGGCGACAATGGCTGTCTTGATTGTTTTTTTCGTATTCATCTGATGAAATTACTTTTTCGGAATATTTTTCAAGATTTCAAGCAGGTGATCCCAAACCATTTGCACGGTCGGGATGAGCAGACGCTCGTCGGGCGAGTGGACTCCGCGCAGCGTCGGGCCGAAACTCACCATATCGAGGTTCGGATATTTCTCCGAGAACAGTCCGCACTCAAGTCCGGCATGGATTCCGAGCACTTTCGGGTCTTTCTTGAAGAGTTTTTTGTAGGTTTTCACGGTCAGCGCAGTCAGTTGGCTGTCGGCGCGCATCTTCCACGCGGGATAGCCCTCGCCCTGCACCACCTCGGCACCGGCCAGTTGAAACGCGGCCTTGATCGTGGCTGCCTGATTGTCGAGCGCACTCATCACATTCGAGCGTTGCGAACAGACGATTTTCGCCTCTTTCTCGGCGGTAACGATGCTCGCCACATTGTTCGACGTTTCGACAAGCCAAGCGATTTCCTCGTCTTGACACATCGCGAAAATTCCGTTGTCGAGAGCCTGCATCACCTGCACGATGCGCGTGCTCACCTCAAGCGGCAGAACGCTCTCGGCATCGGCACTTTCCATCGAGAAATCCATCGACTTTTCCGTCACGTGATATTCTTCCTCGACCTGCGCCGCAAACACGTTCCAGTCGGCCTTCACTTGGTCTTTCTTGTCCGTCGGAACGGCGAAAACGGCCATACCGTCGCGCGGAATGGCGTTGTGCAACTTACCTGCGTTGAACTGGGCGAGGCGCAGTCCGTAACGCTCCTGCGTCTGATAGAGGAATCGGGCGAGTGTCTTCACGGCGTTGGCGCGTTTTTTGTTGATGTCGTCGCCGGAGTGACCACCGACAAGACCTTTCAGCGCAGCCTTTACAAAGAACCAACCCTTGGGTGCTTTCTCACGCTTGTAACTGAACGTGGCCGTGGTGTTCCGACCGCCTGCGCAACTGACGAAAATTTGTCCTTCGTCCTCAGAATCGAGGTTGATGAGCATATTGCCCTTCATAAAACCGGCCTTCATGCCCTCGGCACCCGTCAGACCCGTTTCCTCGTCGCGTGTGAAAACGCACTCCAACGGACCGTGCTTGATGTCGTCGCTGTCGAGAATCGCCAATTCGATGGCGCAGCCGATAC
Source organism: Prevotella sp. (assembly GCA_017538195.1). Classification (GTDB taxonomy): domain Bacteria; phylum Bacteroidota; class Bacteroidia; order Bacteroidales; family Bacteroidaceae; genus Prevotella. Next base: position 18,491 of record JAFYJH010000172.1, on the reverse strand, counting down.
CGTCGTCGGCACCGAGCGTCGTGCCTTTTGCGCAAAGCCATTCGCCATCCACATAAGTCTGAATGGCGTCCTTGTCGAAGTCGAACTCCACATCGACCAACTTCTCGCAAACCATGTCCATGTGGCTCTGCAAAATCACCGTCTCGCGGTTCTCCATGCCTTTCGTGGCAGGCTTGCGGATGATGACATTGCCCGTCTTATCGACCTTTGTTTCCAACCCACGGCTTTCGCCGAATTCCTTCAAAAACTCAATCATTTTCTCCTCGCGCTTCGATGGGCGGGGAATCTCGTTGATGCGTGCGAACATCTCGAACACGCATGCAGGTTTTAATTCGATTTTCTTCATCATAAATTTTGGTTCAGATTTCGTGCAAAGATAGTGATTTTTCCCGACACCGGCAACTTTTTATGTTTTTTTTGCCAAAAATCATCCGAATCGTTTGGCAGTTTGGTTTTTTTTCAATATCTTTGCAATCGGAATTATAAACAGAGAGGAGAAAATATGACAGCCATCGAATTAAAGACTTCCATCAACGAGGACTTGAATGTGTTGGGAATTGAAACGCTCGAATATGTTTCGAAATACGTGCGCCGCTTAGCGTTGCACGTGCGGAATCGTCGCGAGGTTCAAGTTCCGCGCAAGGTTAAAATTTCTGGTCGTATTCGCCGTATGTCGGGACGGTTTACCGTGCCTGCGAACATCGACTACAAGACGCTAAAAACAGACTCGTTAGAAGAAAAATACAACAAATGATGAAGGTTTTTATCGACACGAATATTCTCATCGACTTTCTGGCCGCCCGTCAGCCGTTTGCCGAAGATGCCATCGCCCTGTTTCAGTTGACTACATCGTCACTCGCAACAAGAAAGACTTTGACTTCGGCGACAACGCAGTTGTGACTCCTCGCGAATTTTTCAACGAACAAAACATTGAATTTGAATAAAACAACGACTAATCATAATTTTTAATTCATAATTTCTAATTTTTAATTTTCACGGCCTATGACATAAAACGAACTAAGACATTTAGATAAGAAGCGTTAGCTTTGTATTCTGGCTATCTTAAATCGCCAATTAAAGAAGCTGTCAGGAGTAAAAGCAAGACGCTCACGCCGTTCGGCGTGGGCTTTTACTCAGATATGACAGCAGGTGTTTGGCGATACCGAGATAGCGTAGACGAAGTAATTGAGTCCACGTTTTTTTATTGTCTCCACTCGAATCGTTTTTGGACTCAACAGACAATAAACATCATTCAATAATTATTAAACAACAAACTTTATGAAAAAAAGATTTTTTACACTACTTTTTGCCCTCGTGGCCATGGTGACGATTGCAAATGCGCAGGTAGTATTTAACGCGACGAACTTTCCTGATCCAAATTTCCGCGCCGCTCTTATGGAACAAGTCACCATATACGGTTACGATGAGTATGGAGAATATCACTTAAGAAAATTACATGAGGGCGATATACTCTATTACAATGGTTATTATGATAATAAAGGTATCTTCCGCGATGGACGAAATTATAGAATTTTTGGTGGTCATTATAATCGATTGGAACTAGACAACAAAAATGTTAGTGACTTAACAGGTATTGAACATCTTATCGAGCTGTCAACCTTGTACTGCGGTGGCAACCGCCTGACCTCTTTGGACGTGTCAAAGAATACCGCGCTGACAGTGTTGAGCTGCAGCGACAACCAACTGACCGCGCTCGATGTCTCGAAGAACACCGCGCTGAGCAATTTGAACTGCTGTCACAACCGCCTGACCTCTTTGGACGTGTCAAAGAATACCGCGCTGACAGTGTTGAGCTGCAGCGACAACCAACTGACCTCGATCAATGTGTCAGGATGCACTGAACTTTGGGTGTTGAACTGCTATCACAACCAACTGACCTCGCTCGATGTTTCGGGATTCACCGCACTGGGAGAATTGCGCTGCTACAACAACCAACTGACCTCCTTAGACGTGTCTGGATGCGCCGCGCTGGAATATTTGTCCTGCAACAACAACCAACTGACCTCTTTGGACGTGTCGCAGAACGCCGTGCTGGATTATTTGAGCTGCTACGGCAACCGCCTGACCTCTTTAGACGTGTCGGAATGCACCGCGCTGGAAGATTTGTACTGCGGTGGCAACCGCCTGACCTCTTTAGACGTGTCGGAATGCACCGCGCTGGAAGATTTGTACTGCGGTGGCAACCGCCTGACCTCTTTAGACGTGTCTCAGAACATCGCGCTGACAGAGTTGTGGTGCGAGGGCAACCTCCTGACCTCTTTAGACGTGTCGAAGAACATCGCGCTGACATCGTTGTATTGCGATGGCAACCAACTGACCTCTTTAGACGTGTCGGGATGCACCGCGCTGACATGGTTGGACTGCTCCAGCAACCAATTGGCCTCACTTGATGTTTCGCAGAACACCGCGCTGTGGGATTTGCGCTGCTACGGCAACCAAATCAAAGGCGAAGCGATGGATGCGCTCGTGGCGAGTCTGCCGACGGTAGAAAGCGGTAGATTCTATGTCATTAATACAAAAGACGAGAATGAGGGAAACGTTTGCACGAAAGCACAAGTAGCTGTTGCCAAGGAAAAAGGCTGGATGGTGTATGATTACAATTATGATGGTGGTAATTGGGATGGTCCCGTGGAATACGAGGGTAGCGACGAGGCAATTCTTTTGGATGAAGAAAACTTCCCTGATGACAATTTTCGCGCTGCTTTGGCAAAAGATTTGGGAATTGCCGAAGGTGATGAAATCAATACAGGGCTGATATTGGCAACAACGAAAATTGATGTTTCAAACGGTAAAATCACAGTGCTTTCTGGCATTGAATATTTTACGGCTTTAACAACGATTTATTGCCAAAGCAACATGATTTCCGACAACGCCATGAAAGGCCTGATAGCTGCATTGCCCGACTTGAACAGCAACGAGGCGAAGGGAATGATGCTTGCCGAGGAGACGAATCCGCGAAAAGGCGCACTCTATGCTTTGGACTTCACCGACGAGAACGAACAGAACGTCTGCACAGCGGAGCACGTAGCCGCTGCAAATGCAAAAGGCTGGACGGTGTATTGCAAAACTACCAACGGCTGGCAGGAATATACAGGAGAAGTTCCGACAGGAATCGGCGCTTCGCTCAATGACAATGGAAAAATGATAAATGACAATTATTATTCCATTGATGGTGTGAAGTTGAACGGTGAGCCGACGAAGCCCGGACTTTATATCAGAAATGAAAAGAAGGTGGTGAAGTAAAGCCCCCTCCCAACCTCCCCCAAAAAGGGGAGGAGAATAAAAAAGAAGTCGAAAGGTCTGCTTTCGGCTTCTTTTGATGCCTACGGCATTTGGCTTAACTTCTCTAACTTCTTAACTCCTTCTAACTCCGTGAGCGCAGCGAACTAACTCCTAAAGCGAAGCGATAACTCCTAAAAAAAGTTGAATCCTTGCGAGGATTCAACTTTTTTTTGTACCTTTGCACCGCAAAATTACAGAAAAATGATTGAAACCCTACTCATCAGCGTGATTATCATTGCCGTTGCGATGGCATTGTTGCTCGTGAAAGTGCTGTGGAAGAAAGACGGACGCTTCTCGTCGCAGCATATCCACGACTGCGAGGCGATGCGCGAGCGCGGGATTCACTGCGTCATCGAGCAAGACCGCGAAGCGAGGGAGAAAGGCAGTGCCTATTGATATTTGACGATTTGACGATTTGACGATTTGACAATTTGACAATTTACTATTGAACATTGAAGATTGAAGATTGAAGATTGAACATTAAACATTAGATATTGAACTTGAATATTAACAACAAAAATTATAAAATGATGAACAAAAAGAATTTTTTCAGAATGATGGCCGTTGCCGCAGTTGCAAGCGTTGCCATCGCATCGTGTGACAAATCGGCTCCGAAAATGGACGAGAAAAGTGCGGAGCAGCAGGCTCCCGTGGAGTTGAAAATCGCCTTCGTCGAGGTCGATTCGATTATGACGCAGTATGCTTTCTGCAAGGACTACACGCAGATTCTGCAGAAGAAGGGGCAGAACATCCAGAACACGCTCGCTGCCAAGCAACGCTCTCTGGAACAGGCCGCTGCCAACTTCCAACAGAAATTGCAGCAGAACGCCTACACGCGCGAGCAGGCCGAGGGAATCCAGGCCAGTCTTCAGAAGCAGGCTGCCGATTTGGACGTGCTGAACCAGCGTCTGAGCAACGAGTTCCAGACCGAGACCGACAAGTACAACAACGCCTTGCGCGACTCGATTCAGCACTTCCTCGCGCGCTACAACAAGGACAAGAAGTACAGCCTGATTCTCAGCAAGGCCGGCGACAACCTGCTCTACGCTGACAAGGCTTTCGACATCACCGCCGAGGTCATCGCAGGTCTGAACAAGGCTTACAAGCCTGCTGCAAAGGCCGATGCCGAACGCTTGCAACAAGAGCAAGCCGAAGTAACACCTGCGGCAGAAGAACAGCCTGCCATCCCAGCAGTTGTTGAAGACACTCCTGCAGAACAACCTGCCGAGAAAAAAACGCCCATCCTGCCTTGGGTTGCAGGTGGTGTCGTATTGTTGGGCTTAATCGGCTTTCTGTTGGCACGCCGCAAAAGCAGTGTAGTAAAACCGTCAGATATGGCTGATGAAGTGTCGTTATTGAGAGGATTTCTAACATCTGCCAATCGCGAAAGAACCGAAGAGGTTGAAGATTCCGCCAAGAAATGACGAAACGAGAGCGCTACGCGTACATATTAGATTATTTCCGCGAGCAAATGCCCGTGGTGACAACGGAGTTGGAGTTTGGCAGTGCCTTCCAGCTCCTTTGTGCAACTTTGCTCAGCGCACAGTGCACCGACAAGCGCATCAATCAGGTGACGCCGGCGCTTTTCGCCCGATTTCCCGACGCGAAAACGATGGCCGAGGCCGAGCCGGAGGAGATTTTCGAGTATATTCGCAGCGTGAGCTATCCGAATTCGAAGGCGAAGCACCTCGTGGAAATGGCGCGGATGATGGTGAGCGACTTTGGCGGTGAAGTGCCGAGCGATATGGACGATTTGGTAAAATTGCCGGGCGTGGGTCGCAAGACGGCGAATGTGATGCAGGCTGTGTGGTTCGGACGCGCTGCGATGGCGGTCGATACGCACGTTTTCCGCGTGAGCCATCGGCTCGGACTCGTTCCGACGACGGCCAACACGCCGCTGAAGGTCGAGCAGGAACTGATGAAGAACATCCCTGCCGACGATGTTCCCGACGCTCACCACTGGCTGCTGTTGCACGGTCGCTATGTCTGCACATCGCGCAAACCGCATTGCGAAAAGTGTCCGTTTGATGGTTTTTGTCCGAAAAATATTTGAATGATGGAGTTACAGGGAGTTCAGAAGTTACAGGAGTTTCAGGAGTTGCTTTTCCCTTCGGCCAGCGACCGTTGGTTCAGACAAATGTCCCTTTGCTTTTCCCTTCGGTCAGCGACCGTTGGTTCACTTCCTTTTCACTTCCTTTTCACTCCCCTTTCACTCCCCTTTCACTTCTCTTCCCTTCCCTTAAAAAACAATGGAATCGAAACGAATTTTAAACTACTTGAGCGACATCGCCGCGAACAATAATCGACCGTGGTTCCTCGAACACAAGGCGGAGTACGACGCCTGCCGAAAGAGCTTCAACGCCGACATCGCGCAGGCCATCAACCGCATTGCCGAGTTCGACGACGAAGTTGCCCATTTGCAAGTGAAGGATTGCGTCTATCGCTTCAACCGCGACACGCGCTTCTCGCCCGACAAATCGCCCTACAAGCGGCATCTCGGAGCCTACATCTGCGCGAAAGGGCGCAAGGCTCTGCGCGGCGGCTATTACATCCACTTGGAACCCGGAAATTGCCTCTTGGCGACAGGCAGTTACTGGCTTCCGACGAACATTCTGACCTCGTGTCGCAACGAAATCATGGCCAACATCGACCGATGGCTCGAAATTGTCGAGAATCCCGAATTTGTCCGTCTTTTCGGTCGTCCGGGCGAGGGCAGTTGGCCCGAATATTCCGCCAACGAGAGCGACGAAAACGCTCCCGTGACCGCCACCGAGCGCGGTTTCGGCCTGACGATGCTCAAAACCTGTCCCGCCGGATTCCCACGCGACTACGAGCACATCCGCTACCTGCGAATGAAGGACTATTGCTGTTGGCATCAGGTCGATGACTCGTTTTTCGAGGGCGACAAATGGTTCGACAAGGCCGTCAGCATCTTCAAGGTTGCCAAGCCGATGATGGATTTCATGAACGCCGTCATTGACGATTACGAATAGACATTTTGCAAAACAGGATAACGATTTAATCAAGGATAACAATTCAATCTCAAATTTTTACATCATGACGAAAAAACACTTCAAAAAGGTACTCGTACTCGGATCGGGTGCCCTGAAAATCGGACAGGCAGGCGAGTTCGACTACTCTGGCTCGCAGGCCCTGAAAGCATTGCGCGAAGAGGGAATTTCCTCTGTGTTGGTGAATCCGAACATCGCCACGATTCAAACCTCTGAAGGCATCGCCGACAAGGTGTATTTCCAGCCCGTGACGCCCTATTTCGTGACTGAAATCATCAAAAAGGAGCGGCCAGACGGCATTTTGCTCGCTTTCGGCGGTCAGACGGCGTTGAACTGCGGCACGGAACTCTATCAAAAAGGAGTTCTGAAAGACTACGGCGTGGAAGTGCTCGGCACGAGCGTCGAGGCGATTATAAACACGGAAGACCGCGACCTTTTCGTCAAAAAACTGGCTGAAATCGACTTGAAAGTGCCCGTGAGCCGTGCCGTTGAAAACATGGACGACGCGCTGAAGGCTGCCCGCGAGATCGGTTTCCCGATTATGATTCGCTCGGCCTATGCGCTCGGCGGACTTGGAAGCGGCATTTGCAGCAACGAGGAAGCCTTTGTCGAATTGGCGCAGAGTGCTTTCACGTTTGCGCCGCAGATTCTCGTCGAAGAGTCGCTGAAAGGTTGGAAAGAGATTGAATTTGAGTGCATCCGCGACGCCAACGACCGCTGTTTCACGGTCGCCTCGATGGAGAATTTCGATCCGCTCGGCATTCACACGGGAGAGTCGATTGTGGTTGCGCCGACGTGTTCGCTGACGGAAGAGCAGGTGAAAATGCTGCAAGACATTTCCGTCAAATGCGTGCGCCATCTCAACATCGTGGGCGAGTGCAACATCCAGTTCGCCTTCAACGCCGTGACCAACGACTATCGCATCATCGAAATCAACGCCCGACTGTCGCGTTCCAGCGCGTTGGCATCGAAGGCCACGGGCTATCCGCTCGCCTTCGTCGCCGCGAAGATTGCGCTGGGCTACACGCTCGACCAAATCGGCGAGATGGGAACGACCTCGTCGGCCTACGTTGCACCCTCGCTCGACTATATGATTTGCAAAATTCCGCGTTGGGACTTGACGAAATTCGCAGGCGTTTCGCGCTTCATCGGTTCGAGTATGAAGTCGGTCGGCGAAATTATGTCGATTGGTCGCTCTTTCGAGGAGATGATTCAGAAAGGTTTGCGAATGATTGGGCAGGGTTTGCACGGTTTCGTGGGCAACGACCACACCCATTTCGACGACCTCGACGACGCATTGGAAAACCCCACCGACCTGCGCGTTTTCGCCATTGCGCAGGCTTTGGAAGAGGGCTACAGCATCGAGCGCATCGAGGAACTTACGAAAATCGACGTTTGGTTCCTCGAAAAATTGCGCCACATCGTCGATTTGAAGCATCAGTTGATGGAATACAATACGCTTGAGGCCTTACCCGACGAGTTGCTGCTTGAAGTCAAACGCTGCGGATTCAGCGACTTCCAGATTGCCCGTTTCGTCTTGAAACCGCAGGACGGCAATATGGAAAAGGAGAATCTCAAAGTGCGCCAACACCGCAAGAATCGTGGCATTGTGCCGTCGGTGAAGCGCATTCCGACCGTCGCTTCCGAGCATCCCGAACTGACGAATTATTTGTATTTTACGTACAAAAACGCGGGGGTTTCTCACGACATCAATTATTACCCCAACGAAAAGTCCGTCATCGTACTCGGTTCGGGTGCCTATCGCATCGGTTCGAGCGTCGAGTTCGACTGGTGTTCGGTGAACGCCATCAACACGGCTCGGAAGTTGGGCTACAAGGCGATTATGGTCAATTACAACCCCGAAACCGTCTCGACCGACTACGATATGTGCGACCGCCTCTATTTCGACGAACTGTCGTTGGAGCGCGTACTCGACGTCATTGATTTGGAGCAGCCGCGAGGCGTCATTGTGTCGGTCGGCGGTCAGATTCCCAACAATCTGGCGATGAAACTCTATCGGCAGGGCATTCCCGTGCTCGGCACTTCGCCCATCGACATCGACCGCGCCGAAAACCGCGACAAATTCTCGGCGATGCTCGACAAACTCGGCATCGACCAACCCGCGTGGCGCGCACTGACCAGTTTCGACGACATCAAGGAGTTCGTCGGCGAGGTGGGCTATCCCGTCCTCGTGCGCCCCAGTTACGTGCTTTCGGGCGCGGCGATGAACGTCTGCCACGACGACGAGGAACTGCATCGCTTCCTGAATATGGCGACCGAGGTGTCGAAGGAATTTCCCGTCGTCGTCTCGCAGTTTATGCAGGAAACGAAGGAAATCGAGTTCGATGCCGTCGCCGACAAGGGCGAAATCATCGAATACGCCATTTCGGAGCACATCGAGTACGCCGGCGTCCATTCGGGCGATGCCACGATGGTGTTCCCTGCGCAGAACATCTATTTTTCCACCGTGCGACAAATCAAGAAAATCGCTCGGAAAATCGCCTCGGAACTCAATATTTCAGGACCTTTCAACATTCAATTCCTCGCCAAGAACCGCGAATTGAAGGTCATCGAGTGCAACCTTCGCGCCTCGCGCTCGTTCCCCTTCGTGTCGAAGATTCTGAAGTGCAATTTCATCGAAACCGCCACGAAAATCATGCTCGACGCGCCCTATTCGCGCCCGAACAAGTCGGAGTTCGACATCGACCGCATCGGCGTGAAAGCCTCGCAGTTCTCGTTTGCCCGACTGCAAAACGCCGACCCCGTTCTGGGTGTCGATATGTCATCGACGGGCGAGGTCGGATGCCTCGGCGACAGCCTCAACGAAGCCCTGCTCAACGCGCTCATCGCGACGGGCTACACGCTGCCATCGGCTGGCGACGGCATCCTCATTTCCTCTGGCGCGGCGAAGGGCAAGGTCAGCCTGCTCGAACCGGCGAAACGCTTGGAAAAGAAGGGTTACAAAATCTACGCGACGGCAGGCACGGCGAAGTTCTTCAACGACAACGGTGTGCAGGCTGAAACGGTCAGTTGGCCCGACGAGGACGGTCCGAACAAGGTGATGGATATGATTGCCGACCACCGCTTCGCCCTCGTCATCAACGTGCCGAAGAACCACACGAAGCGCGAACTGACCAACGGCTATCGCATCCGTCGCGGAGCCATCGACCACAACATTCCGCTGCTGACCAACGTCCGTTTGGCAAAGGCTTTCATCGAGGCTTTCACGGCGATGGGCGAAGGCGATATTCAAATTAAATCGTGGCAGGAGTACAACTCCTAATCCAATCAAATAATCAGTTCAAATTTGGAATAAAAAACGAGGGGAGCCGATTCGATTCGACTCCCCTCATTCCGTTTTATCAACAACTTTATTTCACTTTCTCGACAATTGCCCTGAACGCCTCGGGGTTGTTCATGGCGAGGTCGGCAAGCACCTTGCGGTTGATTTCGATGCCGGCCTTCGAGAGCTTACCCATCAGCACCGAGTAGCTGATGCCCTCCTGACGAGCGGCGGCATTGATACGCTGAATCCAGAGCGAGCGGAATGCGCGCTTCTTGTTCTTGCGATCGCGGTAAGCGTATGTGAGACCCTTTTCCCAAGTGTTCTTGGCGACGGTCCAAACGTTTTTACGAGCTCCAAAATAACCTTTCGTGAGCTTCAGAATGCGAGTTCTACGTGCCTTCGAGGCAACATGATTTACTGATCTTGGCATAGTTTTCTTCTTTTAAAAGTTCAACAAAAGGTTTACTTTAACGCAGTCCGAGCATTTCACGGACTTGTTTCTTGTCACAGCCGTCCACGAGGGTCGCACCGCACAGATTTCTCTTCTGCTTCTTGGTCTTCTTCGTCAGAATGTGACTGTGGTAAGCGTGATGACGCTTGATCTTTCCTGTTGCAGTGAAGCGGAAACGCTTCTTCGCGCTGGATTTTGTCTTTACTTTTGGCATTGTTTTTTAATTTTTAATAGTTTAACATGTTGTTATCTAAGCGGCGGCAACGCATATACCGGGCGTTACGCACCTTATTTTCAGTTCATAGTTTATAGTGAATAGTGATTAGTTTTTGATTACTCTTCATTCTTCATTCTTCACTCTTCATTCTTCATTCTTCACTCTTCATTTTCAACAACTCTTCGCCGCCCTTCGCATTGGCGAGCAGTCCGTTGGCAACGGCGTTTTCCTCGGCTTGCTGGTCGGCAGCGGCCTTGGCTTCCGCCTCACGACGCTCGTTGTCGCGCTTCTGCTGACTTTTCTTCGCCACGCCAGCCTTCTTCGGCGCGAGGAAGAGGAACATTTTCTTGCCCTCAAGTCGCGGCAGTTGCTCCACCTTGGCGTATTCCTCGAGGTCGTTGGCGAAGCGCAGCAACAGCACTTCTCCTTGCTCCTTGAACAGAATCGAGCGACCGCGGAAGAACACGTAGGCGCGAACCTTGTTGCCGTCCTCGAGGAATTCCTTCGCGTGTTTCAGCTTGAAATTGTAGTCGTGGTCGTCGGTCTGCGGGCCGAAGCGAATCTCCTTCACCTCCACCTTCACCTGCTTGGCCTTGATTTCTTTCTGGTGTTTTTTCTGCTGGTAGAGGAACTTCGAGTAGTCGATGAGACGGCAAACGGGCGGATTGGCATTCGGCGAAATCTCCACGAGGTCCACGCCTTGCTGACGAGCCATGTCAAGAGCCTGTCTGGTGGGCACGACTTCGCTTCCGCCGTCGCCCACGATTCGTACTTCCTTCACGCGAATCTGCTCATTCACGCGGTACTGATTTTTCATTTTGTCGTTCTTCATCAACTGTTTTTAAGTTCTACGTTTTTGTTAAGCGGCTGCAAAGGTAGTCATTTCCTCGCAATCCACCAAATAATCGCCCGATTTTTTTATTATTGTGGCAAAAATTTGGATAATCGGGGAAAAATGGCTAACTTTGCACCCTCATTTCAAGGATAATCATTTATTTTAAATTCAAAAAAGGAATATGAAAAAGAAAATCTTTACAAAATTTCTATCTCTTTTCGTGATCAGTCTGTGCTGCCACGGCGTTGCACAGGCGCAAGTCGATAACTATTGCCTGCGGCTGACCAATGGCGGTAGCGTGAATTGCGGAGCGATGCCCGAATTGGACGGAAAATCGACCTACACGATTCAGTTCTGGATCAAGCCCGGCACGTGGAAGGACAACGTGAAAATTCTTTCGCGTGGCAACAGCCTGACCGTGAAGACGATTGCGGAAAAAACCATCGAAATTTCCTCGGGAAGCGCTTCGCTCAGCGTGAAAAACTCTGGTTTGACAGCTGGAAAATGGACGCAACTCACCTTCCTCTATGGCGACGGCAAGATGAGAATCCTCGTCAATGGCAGACAGGCCGTCAGTAAAAGTGCCGACTTCACCATTGCCGCCGACGATTCGCCCTTCGTCATCGGCGACGGCTTCGACGGATGCCTCGACGAGTTGCGCGTCTGGAGCACCGAAATCACAGCCAACTACGACTATTACATCCACAACACCATCAACAAGTTCGTGCCGCAGTTGGGCAGACTCGTCGCCTATTACAAATTCGACCAGAACCTGTGTCCGAACATCGTCGATTACAAGGCGCTGTTCAACAAGGCCGCCCAAAACAACCACCACGGCATCATCACGGGAAATGTGACGCGCGAAGTCGTCACCGACAATCCCGGACTGCCTTATCTGCTCTGCGGAGCCTACACCGACAACAAGCGATTCTTCGACTGCGGCCTCACACGCGACCAGTTCCTGCTTTCCAACGACGTGATTATGCTCGGCATCGAATATTTCGCCGACGGTCATCTCGACTATGTCACGCCCAACGACCACGCCACGCTGGTCAATGCCGACCGCTTGGACGAATATCAAGGCAGGAAAGGCGTTTTGTCGCTGAAAGGAAGCAGCAATTCGCGCCTGAATTGTCCGCAGACCGTCATCACCGAGAGCAACAACTATACTTTCGAGACATGGATTTACTTGGAGGAATGGACCGAGGGAGCCTATATCGTCCGCCGCGAAAGTTCCGACAAACAAAAAGGTTTCTCGATTAGTCTGGGCAAGGAAGAAACGAGAGAAATCATCGTGCGCGTCAATGGCAAGAAATTCGTCAATACCAAGTCGATGCCCATCGGAAAATGGGTGCATTTCGCCCTCGCCACCAACAACGGCGGAACCACTCAGAGGGTATTCCGATTCGTCTTCAACGGCACGGAAAAATCGATCGACACAAGCGTTTCCGACGATGGCAAGAGCAGTGCGCCGAGCAACATGGGCAACCTTCAGGCGTACATCGGCGAAGGTCTTAACGCCAAGTTCGACAACACGCTCTTCTGGAAACGCAGTTTCACCGCTTCCGAGTTGAGAGAGCACATGGAGGTGATTCCCTTCATGCCCGGTTTGGGTAAGAAAGTCTATGTTGATAATGTCCATAGCGCCACCGCCTATTATACGTATGATCGTGAGGAAAAGCCCGGCCACGACTCGTTCTCGCAAGACGAATGGCGTTATATCGTCGAATCGGCCTACAAAGGTTATCGCGGCTATCAGATTCGCATCGCCGTGCTCGGTTGGTACACGAGCAACTGGAAGGAAGTCATCGCCAATGCCGACAACCGCGTGAAGTTCGCCAAAGACCTCGTCCGGCTTTCCGAAGGCTATTCCGGCGTGGAACTCGACCTCGAATGGATGGACGGCACACAGACCAACCTCGGACTGCTTGCTGACGAAATCTTGAAAAGGCTGCCGAAGGGAAAAACGCTCATGATTTCCCACCACCAATACGGTGCCTACCAATATCCGAAGGAGAAAATCAACACCATCGACGGCTTCACCTTCCAGCAATACGGACCGCAGAAAAACTGGTACAGCCTACAAGCCTTCAAAGACGGCTACAATGCCTTCAAAAACTACGGCTATCCCGACGACAAAATCTATCTGTCGTACAGCACCACGACCTCCAGCGGCTCCGACAAGGACGGCAAGTGGGCGAGCGATGTCATCGGCATCAGTTGGGGACTGCTCAACAACAGCTATGTGCCTGCCACCGACGGCTCAGCCGAAGTGGGTCAATACAACGGCAACTACTACACGTTCATGGGACCCTATCAGGTGTTTAAGAGAGCGCAATTCTGTGCCGAAAACAACTTGCAGGGCATTTTCTACTGGGACATGGGCAACGACATCAAGCCCTCGACCGCTTCCAAGAACTACAGTTACGCGAAATACTGCAACTACGGCCTCGCCAGCAACGTCGATACGCTCGTCACCGAGGTTGAAGTGAAGCACGTTGTAACTGCCATCAAGCAGGTCAATTCCGACGTTGCGCAGGAACTTCAGATTCTCTACAACGCCTCGGATCAAACTTTCAGCGTGAATGTTGAGGCTAAAAACGAGGTCGCCGCCATCGAAATCTTCACCGCTACCGGCGTGAGAGTGCGCTCGGAGAAGGCCGCGCAGGTTTCCGCCAATTCGCTGCCTGCCGGAGCCTATCTCGTCAGCGTCAAGTTGAAGAACGGACAGCGAGTGAGTCGAACCATTGTCAAGAAATAGCTCTAATTGTCAGGAAATAACTGCGACAATCGTTAGAAAAAGCCGTTTTCTCAAACGAGGAAGCGGTTTTTTCTGTTTTTTTTCGTAATTTTGTGAACGATTTGGCGACTCAAGTGTATGCAGTTACAGAAAGGCCCTTCTAAAAGAGTTAAAAAATCAAAGTTAAAAATTAAAAGATTACAACAATGAAACGAATTCTGACAACCATCGCGCTTGCCGCAACCATCTCGTTCACGACAATGGCACAAGTGAACCTGAACGACAAAGAGTATCTGCATCCCAGAGAAGATGGCAAAATTGAACTTCTCTTCGGCCCCGATTTCTACAGCTGCGAAAGCCACAATGACACCACGATGGTCGCCCAACTCTATCGGGAATGGGGAGAATACACCCGACAGCATCCCACCGACGGAATCGGTTGGCGAAACTATTCCGGAGTGTTGCAAACGTATTGGATGAAGCGTGGCTGGGGTGAAGAAAGCCAAAAGGCTCGTATAAACTATGCCCAACGATTGCGCGAAAGCATACCAGACACCTACACCTATTATTATATGATGATACATTATTCATCAGTTGAAGATCCTGATGACAATGGTGAAAAATGGGCACTTGCCAAATACAAGTACGCCTGCAAAGCAATGGATGTCTTGCCCGACGATGTGACTAATTATGACATGAACGAACTCATTAGCATTATGATGGATAACCGCGACACCTTGCGCACGAATAAACTGCTCTTTGAACTCTACGACCGCAGGCTGATTTCCCCAAATGTGCTGCAATATCATTTCAACGAGTTGCAAGGGATGCCCGATTCGGCTCTTTACCTCGGAAATGGGCATGGTGACATCATTCCGAAACTTATCATTCAAAATGTCATGGGACTGCATCGTGACAAAGTGTTCTATAACCAAGGAATATGCTTCAACAAAGATTACAATGCTCAGAGTTTTAAAAGTCTCGGCGTTCCAGAACTCGATTTTGATAAGTGGCTGCGCATACATGGAACATGGTCGAATGAGGATTGGGATCGGCAATTTGACTGGAACAAAGAGGTTGTTCAGCACCTTTGCAACCATTCGCCCCGTCCCGTCTATTTCTCTGCCAATGGCTTGAGCAGCGATTGGCTCACCGATAGTTTGAGGGCTCGACTTTACAACGAAGGACTAACGCTTCGCTATTCTGCTACGCCCTACGACAATTTCGCCGTGAAACGTCGCAACATCGACCAACGCTATCTGTTGGAATACCTGCTCTATGAGTTCCAGAAACCCAAAAATGAGTGGCATCGAGGTTGGAGATGGGGCGATAGCGAAAATGACTACGCCGAGAATTATATTAAATTGTTCAAAGACCAATTGCCTTGGTACAAGAAAAACGACCGCGAAGGCTATCTGCGATTGGGACGCCTTTTCTTCCGAATCATGGTAGGACCGTGGATTACCACATTCAGGCAAATGGCCGATACAGGAGAGGGTGAGCTGGCAGAAGGAAAGACTATGCAAGACTTAGAGAAAGCATTGAAAGAATTAGAAGATATTGAGAAAAATCGTATAGAAGAATTCTTGAAAGATATTGAAGATACTGAGAAAAAGGCCAAAGAAGCCGACAAAAACGCTGAAACCCCAACCAAACAAGAGAAGAAATGATGCACCGAACCAATTCCGAAAACTGGCAAAAGGCTCTCTACGACCGCTACGCCCGACGGCTGCAAGGTTTCTTCTTGCGACAACTCGGCCACGACGCTCAGGCTGCCGACGATGCCACACACGACACCTTCCTACGGGCTTTCGAGGCGCAGCAACGCTTCCAGACCGACGGCAACGAGGCCGCGTGGCTCTTCACCATCGCCTACAACCTGCTGCGAAACCGCTACCGCCGTCAGGCCTACGAAAACGACTATCTCGCCACGCTCGACCGGCAGCCGCTCGACACGACCGACATCGAACTGCACCTCGACCGACAGACGCTGCTCACAGCCCTGAAGCGAGTGCTCGACGGCCTGCCGCCTCCGCTCCGAACGCTGTTCGCGCTGCGCCACGAAGAGGGTCTCACCGTGCCGCAAGTGAGCGAAATCATGCAGATTCCCGAAGGAACCGTGAAATCGAGACTCCACAAAACCATGACCATCATCCGTAAACAATTGAAAGAATATGAATACCAATAACGACATTCAGACCCCGCAACTGATTACCGACGACGACATTTTCAACGCCGCACGGCAGTTGCGCAACGAGGAAAACGAAACGCTTTCCGTTCCGACGGAAATGCCTTCGGCAATGGTTTCTGAAACGGCTTCGGCACGGGTGGAAACGCTGCGCCCGAAGCGTCGCTGGTGGGCTGCCGCTGCCTGTTTCGCAGGATTTCTGGCAGGCTACGGCGTGAACGAGGGCATGACGCGCTCGTCGGGCTTGGCGGAAACGGCTGAGTCGCCCGTCGTGCAAACCATCGTGCAGGCCGACACGGTTCTGCTGCGCGAGGAAATCCGCGACACGGTCTATCTGACGCGCATCGTCGTGCGCGAGGTGGCATCGCAGGGAATGGTTGCGCAGTCGAAATCGGCGCAGCCGTCGCAGTCATCGCAGTCGGAAGTGTCGGACGACTGGTCGGACAAGCCTGCCGGCGTGGGCTGCTCGATGCTCTGCGACGACATTCCCTACGAACTTCTGGCGGGAAACGACAGATATTGACCTTGTTAGAAAAACGAGTTTGTTAGACAATTTCTTCTAATAAGGAAGCCGTCCCACTGCCTCGCGATGAAGCGGTGGAACGGCGATTTTTGCGTTTGTTTTCGGGAAATTTTCCCGTCGTTTTCAGAAGAATTCCGTTATTATTTCTTCGACGAAATCTTGATGGTTTTCGTGGACGAAGCCTTGGCAGCCGAATTGTTCGTCGTCGTGCCGCCATTGTAGTATCTCAGGGCTTCGGGCAGGAATTTCGACTGGATGTTGTTGATGCGCGTTTCGTCGCTTGGGTGGTCGCTGAGGAACTCGGCTGTGCCACCGCCCGACGAAGCCGCCATGCGCTGCCAGAACGCCACCGCCACATTCGGGTCGTAGCCTGCCATTGCCGCGAAAATCAAACCCATGCGGTCGGCCTCGGTTTCGTGGTCGCGCGAGTATTTCAGGTTGCGGAACTGCAATCCGTATTGCGCCACGACCTGCGCGATGCTCTGCGTGTTCTGGCCCATTCCGAGTGCGCCGGCGACAGCCGAGCCGATTTGCAGTCCGTACTGCTGCTTGATTTGCTTCGACATCTGCTCCGCCGAGTGGTTGGCTACGGCGTGGGCGATTTCGTGTCCGAGTACGACGGCGAGCGACGCCTCGTTTTGCGTGATGGGCAGCAGACCCTCATAGACTACGATTTTTCCGCCCGGCATACAGAATGCGTTCACGCTGTTGTCTTGCACGAGGTTGAATTCCCATGCGTAGTTCGACAGTTCGTTGGCGTAGCCGTTGTTCGTCAGATAAGTCTGCACGGCGTTGGCGAGTTTCTGCCCGACGCGCTGCACCATCGCGGTGTTCGTCGCGTTGGTCGATTTCTTGGCGCTTGCCATGTACTTGGAATACTCCGTTGCGCTCAGCGAGAGCACTTCCTGATCGCTGATCATGAGGTTTTGCTTGCGACCCGTCAAGGGCACGGTGCGCGTCGTTCCGCAGGCCGAGAACAGCACGGCAGCGACGACTGCGAGAAGATAATGCTTCAAATGTTTCATGTTTTTTGTTATTTAAGTTTTGATTAAAAAATGTCGATATATTTCAATAAAATTCGATTCGTTTTTCAATGAAATTCGATTCGTTTTTCGATGAAATTCCGATTTTAGTCTTTCAGCGAATACGTGATGGTTGAAACCACGCGAACCTTTTTCTTATAGGGAAGGTCGCCGTCGTCGATGGAAAATTCGCCCTGTCCGGCCTCCACAATCTTGTTGATTTGGCTGTGGCTGTTTTCGGCGAACTGCGAGGCCGTTTTTTCCGCGTTGGCAATCGCCTCGGCCATCATTTCGGGCTTCAGTTCCTGAAATTTCGTAAATTCAAAATAGGTGTAGGAACTCTCGAAAATCACGTCGCGGTCGATGAGTTCCGCGTCCTGACTCTTCACTTCGCTGAGCAGTTTCGTGTCTTTCGAACTCACCTTGATGCTGTTGCGCACGGTGTAGGCGTAGCGCGGCGGATTGTTGCCGTAGTAGTTCGCCAGATTGTTGTTCACGTCGGGCGATTCCACGGTGATGCTTGCCTTGCCGTCGAGTCCTTTTTCCTTGAGAAACTGCTTCACGACACCGATTTTCGCGTTCAGATACGCCACGAGCGGCTTCACTTCGTCGCCCGATGCCGCAAGCGTAATCGTCCACGTCACTTTGTCGGCATCAACCTCGCGCTCCGAGAGTCCTTTCACCGTCACGCGGCGGTCTTTGTTCGTGAAATTGTCGAAGCCGCCCTTGATGCAGAGTCCGAGCAGCAGCAGACCCAGCGCGATAATCGCCGCCTGCACGATTTTTCCGTATTTTTCCATGATTTTCTGTTGAATTTGAAATGAATAACTGCGTTAATTTGAATCGTTCATGATGCGACTGCAAAAATAATCTAACTTTGCAACATGGCAAAATTTTTTCAGGATTTTTTCATGT
>JAFYJH010000003.1 GCA_017538195.1 Prevotella sp. | reverse complement strand
GCATTCGTGGGACATTCGTCGCCGCCGACGTGGAAAATCTCACTCGGGAAAAGCGGGGCGATTTCCGTCAGAATATCCTTCGCAAACTGCACGGCGCGGTCGTTTGCCACGTTAAGAACATCTTGCGAAATACCACCCGAAACCCACACGTTGTGCGAGCCGTTCGGCGTACAACTGAACTCAGGATAGGCCGTCATTGCTGCGGCGAGGTGGCCGGGCATTTCAATTTCGGGAATGACCGTGATGTGGAGTTTCTCGGCGTAGGTCACGACATCGCGAATCTCGTCCTGCGTATAGAAATAAGGGCCGTATTGCTCGTTGGTCCAATATTGGCCGTATTTCAAATCGGTATTATAGGAATTGGCGCGCGTAGCAGCCACGGTCGTCAGTTTCGGATATTTCTTCACTTCGACGCGCCAGCCTTGGTCGTCGGTCAGGTGCCAGTGGAAGAAATTCATCTTGTAATAAGCCATGATGCGCAGCATCTTCTTGATTTCCTCGACCGTGAAGAAGTGGCGGCTCACGTCGAGCATGAAACCGCGATAGGCGAAGCGCGGCGCGTCGTTGATGGAAACGCAGGGAATCGCGTAGGTCGCGCTGGCATCGAGTTTCTCGACGAGCACGTTGCCCGGCAGCATTTTCTTGATACTTTGCAGACCGTAGAAAAAGCCTTTCACGGTGCTGGCCTTCAGCGTGATTCCGTCTTCGGCGACCACGAGGATGTAACCTTCTTCGTCGAGCGTCGAAGCGTTCATTTGCAACTTGATGGCGGCATTTTCAGCGTTGCCGACCGTCACGCTACGGCCTGTGGCAGCGCGGAGTGTGGCGGCGAAGTCGTTGGCCTCGGCCACAACGTCGTCCGACAGTTCGCTGACATCGATTGTGATGGTTTGCGGAAGGACAAACTCTCCCGACTTCGTCGTCATGGTTTTCGGCCACGGCGTAAGGTTTACCGACTGCGCCGGTGCTTGCAGCGTCAAGCCCAGCAAAAACAGCAAAATTGCTTGGATTTTTACGATTTTCTTCATGATAATTATCCCGTTTTTTTTGATAAATTCTTAAAAGATTTTCACTGACTTGCAAAGGTAATGACTTTTCGCGAAATTTGGGGCATTTCGTCCAAAATTTTAACAACTTTTAGAAAGTCGGAACATTAGCCGAGTATCGCTTGTTCGATGACTTGCGGAAAATGCTGCTGTTCGAGTTCGTGGATGTGGGCGGCGATGTCGTCGGGCGTGTCGGTGGGAGCGACGGCGGTGCGGAACTGCGCGATGATGGGACCTCGGTCGTAGTCGGCTGTGACCCAATGGACGGTGATGCCGGTTTCGGTTTCTCGCGCCTGCCAGACGGCCTCGTGAACGTGGTGGCCGTACATTCCCTTGCCGCCGAACTTGGGCAGCAGCGCAGGATGCAAATTGAGCATCCGACGCGGATAGGCATCGATGAGGTAAGGCGGAATTTTGAGCAAAAAACCGGCCAAAACAATGAAATCGATGTCGTATTTCCGAAGCAAATCGAGGACTTTTTCTTTGTCTTGGAAGTCGGCCTTCGGAACGATGGCGGTCGGCACGTTCAACCGCTCGGCACGGACGAGTGCAAAGGCATCGGCGCGGTTGCTGACGACAAGCGAAACGCTGATTTCAGCGTGGTTGGCGAAATATCGGATGATGTTTTCGCAGTTGGTGCCGCTGCCGGAAACGAATATTGCTATTTTGGTCATTGGGAGTTAGGGAGTTTTTTAGGAGTTACAGGAGTTGCTTTTCCCTTCGGCCAGCGACCGTTGGTTCAGACAATAGTATCCTCCTTCCTCGCTCCTCGTTCCTCGATTATTCATCATCATCGAAATCATCATCATCAAATCCGAACATCACAGGCTCGACGAAAGTATCGAGCGCACGACGTTCTTTCTTCGTGGGTCGTCCCGTGCCACGTGCCCGATCGACAAAACCGCTGATGCGGCTCATTTCAAGGAGTTCGTACTGGCTCGGGTCGGTTACGTTCTCGTAGATTTCGGGGATGAGTTTCGCCCCGACGCGCTGTTCAATCGGCTTCAGAATACGGTACGAATAGGTCACGGGCGGCTTTTTTACGTTCACCACCTCGCCGGCCTTCACCATCCGGCTCGGCTTCACGGTCACGCCGTCCATCGTGACGCGACCGTTTTTAATGGCATCGACGGCAATCGAGCGCGTCTTGTAGATTCGCGCCGACCACAGCCATTTGTCTATTCGGGCAAGACTTTCTGGCATCCTTTTCCTAATTTATTATACAAATTCATTGTTACATCAATTCCAGCCAACACGAAACTCGGAATAATCTTCACGGCAGTGTCGATGACGGGCTGCAACTGCTGCAATTCCTCGTCGGCGAAGCGACCGAGCACCCAATCAATCTGGTGTCCCAACTGAAAATCGCTGCCGATTCCCAAACGCAGGCGCGGATAGCCCTGCCCGATGAGTTGTTGGATGTGGCCGAGGCCGTTGTGACCGCCGTTGGAACCACTCGCCTTCAGGCGGAATTGTCCGAGCGGCAGGGCGATGTCGTCGCTGACGACCAAAAGCCGTTTTTCGTCGATGTTTTCCTTCGTCAGCCAATAGCGCACGGCGTTTCCCGACAGATTCATAAAGGTCGTGGGCTTCAGCAAAAAGACTTTCCGACCACGAATGCTCGTCTCGCCGACAAAACCGTAGCGTTTGTCGGCAAAAACGATATTGGACGCTTTGGCGAAAGCGTCCAATACCATATAGCCTGCGTTGTGACGGGTCACGGCGTATTCGTCGCCAGGATTCCCAAGTCCAACGATTAAGTATTTGTCCATACTTCAGTTTTATTCGGCGGCAGCCTGAGCAGCGGCAGCGGCAGAACGCGATGCGCGCGTGGTCTTCACGGAGCAGACGACAACCTCGGCGGGCGTAGCCAGTTCGAGTCCTTCGAAGCTGAGTTCGCCAACCTTGATGCTCTTGCCGAGTTCGAGGTTCGTCACGTCGATGTCGAGAATCTCAGGAATGATGGGATAGGGAGCCGTCACGTTGATCTTGCGGATCGAGAGGTTGAGTTTACCACCGTCGCGCACACCTTGAGCCAGTCCGTTGAGTTTCACGGGAATACCAATCGTGATGGGCTTCGTCTCGTTCACTTCATAGAAATCGGCGTGCAGCACAGCGTCCGTCACGGGATGGAACTGCAATTCCTTGATGACAGCCTTGTGGGGCTCGCCGTCGATGCTAAGGTTCACGACATAGACTTCCGGCGTGTAAACCACCTTGCGCAGTTCCGACATCGGAATCATAAACGCCATGGCGACGGGCTTGCCATCGACTGTGTTCTCACCGTAGAGATTGCAGGGAATCATACCCTCTTTTCTCAGCATTTTAGAAGCTTTTTTTCCAACGGCTTCGCGCTTCTTACCGTTCAATGCAAATTCTTTCATAAAAAAATTGTGTTACTCTAAATTAAGTTGATTAAAAAATTGTTGCCTTAATTCGCCATCACACGAGATGTGCTCAAAAAAGCGGTGCAAAGGTACAACATTTTCGCGAAATACGAGCGAAATTTTGTGTTTTTTTTGAAAAATCGCGTAAAATAAGCCGATTTTCTTTGGTGATTACGGCGAAATTCGTAAATTTGCAATCGATTTTATACAATTCTTTAGAGAAAGATGATTAACAGAGAGCTTATCAGAATCAAGATTGTGCAGCTGACCTACGCCTACTATCAGAACGGCAACCGCAATCTGGACAACGCCGAAAAGGAACTGCTTTTCAGCTTGTCGAAGGCATACGACCTGTATAACCTGCTGCTGCTGCTCATCGTGGCGATTACCAACGAGGAGCGCCACCGAATCGAAATCGGACAGCAACGGGCACGGCGCGAGGGCACTGCAGAGCCTTCGACGAAATTCGTGGACAACAAGTTTGCCCTGCAGTTGGAAAACAACAAGATGCTGCGCGATTCAGTCGAGGCGATGAAACTGTCGTGGGCCGACAACATCGAGTTCATCCGAAAGATGTGCGCCCTCATCGAGGAGAGCGAAATCTATCGCGAATACATCGAAAGCGACGACGATTCCTACGAGGCCGACCGCGAGGTTTGGCGCAGAATCTACAAGCAGATTATTCAGGAGAACGACGACCTCGACTCGCTGCTCGAAGAGCGCAGCCTCTACTGGAACGACGACAAGGACGTGGTCGATACCTTCGTGTTGAAAACCATCCGCCGATTCGAGCCGAAAAACGCCTCGCGACAGGAACTGCTGCCCGAATACAAGGACGAGGAGGACCGCGAATTTGCCCGGAAACTCTTCCGCGCCACCATCCTCAACGCCGATACCTACCAGCGATATATGAGCGAGGCGTCGCGCAACTGGGATTTCTCGCGACTGGCCTATATGGACGTGGTGATTATGCAAATCGCCATCGCCGAAATGCTCACGTTCCCGAACATTCCCGTCAGCGTCACCATCAACGAATACGTTGAACTGGCGAAACTCTACAGCACTTTCAAAAGTGGCGGCTACATCAACGGAATGCTCGACAACATCGCCCGACACCTCATCAAAACAGGAAAAATGATGAAAACGATGAACGACCATCGGGAAGCGAAGGGCGAGGAAGGAGAAACGAGGAACGAGGAAGGTTTTTCGAGGAACGAGGAACGAGGAAGGAGGAACGAGGATTGAAGATTGAAAATCATTGAACATTGAAGATTGAAGATGAACATTGAAATTGATATTTGAAAAATTTTTCTCTTTTCACTTTTCAAAAGCTAATCAAAAACTAATCACTCATCACTATTCACTAATCACTATAAAAAAAACTATTCACTAAAAACTATTCACTAAAAAAATTATGACAACAATTCTTTTACAAGCAGGACAGCCTGCAGGCGGAGGCGGCATGAGTATGCTGTTGATGATGGTAGCCATCTTCGCCATTTTCTGGTTCTTTATGATTCGTCCGCAACAGAAGCGACAGAAGGAAATCCGCAACTTCCAGAACTCGCTCTCGCAGGGCGACAAAGTGGTAACAGGCGGCGGCATCTACGGCACCGTCAAGAGCATCGACCCCGCATCGGGAATCGTGGAAGTGGAAATCGCCCGCGGCGTCGTCATTCAGGTCGATAAGAGCTACGTTTTCGCCAACGTTTCGGCATCGCAAGACGGCGGCGCAAACAAGGCATAAAAGCCCCTCGAAGCCGTGAAAGAACAACTGATTCGCATCTATCGCGCCATGAAAAACTTTCTGTTCAGCATCGTGAACAGGGAGTTCCTCATCTTCTTGTTCTTTCTCGCGCTCAGCGGCGTGTTCTGGCTGCAATCGGTGCTCAGCGAGGAAAGCGAATACGAATACGCGATTCCCGTCAGCCTGACGAGCGTACCACGCGACATCATCGTCACGAGCGGCTACGAAGACACACTGCGCGTCACCTTGAAAGACCGAGGTTTTACGCTCGCGGCCTACAAATATGCCAAGCGATTCAAGCCCATCGAACTGAACTTCCAGACCTACGCGAAGGGCGGCGGACAAGGGCAGATTCCGATGGCAGATTTGCAGAAAAACGTCTTTCGCAACCTCTACAGTTCGACGAAAATCGTGTCGATCAAGCCCGAAAAGCTCGAATTCTACTACAATCACGGGCAATCGCAGAAAGTTCCCGTGCGACTCAGCGGCATCGTCACGCCTGCCAAGAGCCACTATCTGGCGCGGACGAATTTCTCGCCAAGCAGCGTCACCGTCTATGCCGAGAAATCGATGCTCGACAGCATCAAATTCGTGCTGACCGAGGAACTGAAAATCACGAATTTCGACGACACGGTCGTGCAAACCGTGAACTTGCAGGCGATGAAGGGCGTGAAAATCGTGCCCTCGCAGGTGATGATTACGCTCTGCCCCGACGTGCTGACCGAGGAAAGCATCGAAGTGCCGATCCACGCCGTGAACATGCCCGAAGGAAAAACGCTGCGCACGTTTCCGCCCCGTGTAAAAGTGCGTTTCGTGGCCGGAGCGAGTATGTATCGCCTCATCAAGCCCGAACACTTCCGCGTCGAGGCCAATTTTAAGGAACTGAGCGAAAACCATCCTGAAAAATGCCGACTCTACCTGCGGCACATCCCCGGCGGCGTAAAAAATGCGCAGTTGGAAATTACACAAGTCGATTACCTCATCGAGCAATGAAGCACATCGCGATTACCGGCGGCATCGGCAGTGGCAAGTCGTTTGTCTGCCAACTGCTGAAGAAACGGGGCATCCGCGTCTATGACTGCGACGAGGCCGCGAAACGGCTGATGCGCTCGTCGGAGTCGCTGAAGTCGGCTCTGCGGCAACTGGTCGGGAAGAAAGTCTATACCGCCGACGGACGACTGCAAAAGCGCGTCCTTGCGGCGTTTCTGCTGACTTCCGAAGCGAACAAACAGGCGGTGAACAACATTGTTCACCCTGCCGTCGCACAGGATTTTTTGTCGTCGGGATGGTCGTGGCTCGAAAGCGCCATCCTTTTCGACAGCGGCTTTGATTCCCGCCTGAAATTCGACCACGTGGTTTGCGTCACGGCACCGCTCGAACTGCGCGTCAATCGCGTGATGCAGCGCGACGGAATCACGCGCGAAAAAGCCTTGGAGTGGATTCATTGCCAGATGCCACAAGAGGAAGTGCTGCGCCGTAGCAACTTTGAAATCATCAATGACGGAACCGCCGATTTGGAAACGCAAATCGACGCAATACTTGAAGCCATCGAATCGTAAATTTTGGGCGATTCCAACAAAAACCTATAAAAAATCGCTAAAAAACAAAGTTTTTGGGGCAAAAATTGCATTGATTCCGTATTGACTTTCCCCACAAAATCAAAAAACTACCCGAATCGTTTGGCGGTTCGGATATCTTTGAATATCTTTGCAGAACAAATAACCATCATCAAAAAATATGGAAGCAAACGAGGCTTTAGTAGCCATTTTGAAGAAAAGCCACGCGCAAGCAATGGCAGGCCAGACGGTCGCAATGGAAGAAGTCGAACATTTCATCAACGAAAAGGTCTATGAACTTAAAGATTCGGTGGACACCTGTTGCGTTGCAGAGTCTCTCGGAGGTTCTTGAGTACACCTTCGAGGAGTTTGGCGAGCGTCAGTTGCGTAAGTTAATCAGCCAGATTTACGCAGTTGTTCGTCGCATCGAAGTTTTCCCGCGGTCGGGAAAACAAGAATTTGATCTTCTCGAAGCGACTGGAATTGAATACCGCAGTGTCGTTGTCATCAGTGAAATCAAATTACTCTACACCGTTGTCGAAGACACGCTTTTTATCGAATTTATTAAGAACACTCGTTTGGATGATGCAACAATGCTTGCGAAACTAAGCGAATAAATTCCATTTTCCCCTGCGAAATCATAAAAAATTATTGCAAAAACCGCGAAAATCGAAAAAAAATCTTCGAATTATTTGGTGATTCGGAGATTTTTTCGTATATTTGCACCGTCGCTTGATTAGCCCACTTGTGGGCGGAGGGCGGCCTTATGTATGAGAAAGACGTTTTCGAACGTCTGTCGTTGTAAACTGTGAACTTCGCAACTTCCCATCTCTACAACAGGCAGATGACACCGAAGCGTCTGCGTGGTACGTTCTATATTCTTTTTTTCTTAGAAATAGTTCGTACTGGCGTGGGCTAACTGCGTTGTCTATCCTGTGTAGAGAAGGCAATGCGAAGGCCTACAGTTTCTGGATGGGCAAGAGAAACAGACACCTACGCCTTTTTTGTATCGTAAGCGCAAACTAAAACAAAATTTTGCCGAGTTCGGGGTGTTTGCGAGGCTTAACTACTCACGTTAAATTTTACCTATTAAAACTCTATCATATTATGAAATGTCCAAATTGTGGATTCGACCGAATCCTTCCAATGTACAAGGTTTGTCCGAAATGCAAACAACCATTGAATGCTTCAACAGAAGCTCCAAAGAGTGAAGAACAGCCCCAGCAAACAGCAAACACGAAGCTGTTTACAGGTATTTTCTGGTCTTATCCAAAGGCAATGAAAGATCCAGAAGCGTTTAAAGAGTATGCAAGAAAGAATCCGAATGATAGCGCTCGTTTGATTAACAAGTGGAAAGAGCAAGGTAATGATGTCAGTGTATTAGCTGATGCTCATCCTATGAATTCATCTCAGAACGTTGCTCCTTCATCATCTTCTAATCGTCAAGAAAGAGAATCACAAGTGATAAAAACTCCTGCAGATGCTAAGGTTCAACCATCTGCTTCAAAAAAGACAAGTGCAGATGTGAATGTCTTATCTGTCGGCAAAGATCACAAGAAACATTATGTCTCATGGACTATAGCTCCAGGTCAGATTGCGCGTAATATATCTGCCCAAGAATTTATTGAAATGTCGGATGCCGACGGTGTATATGTTCAGGAAGGTGTAACAGCTGTCCTTTTCATTGATGGCGTAGCAGCTGCCGAAATGAAGGGCGGAGTGTACTCGTTTGCGACAGAAAAGACTCATAATGATGTTCGCAAAGAAAAAGCTGAGGAAGACGCAGCCATCCGTGCAAAAGAAGGCCTTGTACAGAAACTAGGTCGTATTGGTCGTAGTGTGGCTCATTTCTTCTATCACAGCCATGATGCAATCCGTGAAGAGAGAAGAAAAGACAAAGAGCGCACACAAGAACATATTCGTCGAATCACATCTAAATCTGTCGTTTCTGTAGTATTGAAGCGTGATGGTGTCGTTAACTTTACAATGGGCATCCGTCCTGGTGCTTCAGAAGACGGGAGCAGCACCATGGAATTTGCGCCATTCAAAATCCGCACCAAAACTCTAACGGTTGATATGGCCATC
>JAFYJH010000171.1 GCA_017538195.1 Prevotella sp. | reverse complement strand
CCATAATTTTTTGATGTTTTAAGCCCCCTAAGTTAGGGGGATGGGGGTCTGAACAAATATTCTTCGCCCCAGTTAATAATTATTGATTAAATAGTTGTTTTTTTCTATGAAAGGGAATTTCTCAAGACCCCCAACCCCCTATTTTAGGGGGCTTAAATTATTTCTTGTAATGCTTATCATAAAAACGTTTTTTCACGACCACACCCGGGAAGGTTTTCTTGCGGATTTGAATCTCAAGTTCCGTGCCGAGTTTCGCGTGAGCCGTTTCGACGAGAGCCATACAGACGCTCTTATCGACCGACAGACAGTGATAGCCCGTCGTCACTTCGCCGACCTGCACGCCGTCCTTCAGCACCGCATAGCCGTGACGCGGAATCGCCTTGTCAGCCAGTTCGATGCCGACGACGCGCTTCGCCACGCCGTTGGTTTTCTGCTCCAAAAGGGCTTCCTTGCCGATGAATTCAGGCTTCTCGAACTTGCAGAACATCGACAGACCAGCCATCACGGGCGAAATTTCAGCCGAAAGTTCGTCGCCGTAGAGCGGCAGACCGACCTCGAAGCGCAACGTGTCGCGACAGCCGAGTCCGCAGGGCTTGCAGCGTCCGCTGGCGATGAGTTTGTCCCAATTCTCGATGATAAATTGGTGCGAACCGTAGATTTCAAAACCATCCTCGCCCGTGTAGCCCGTGCGCGAGATGATGATGGTTTCGCCGCCCACTTCGAGTTTCTTGGCGTTGTAGAATTTCAGGTCTTTGCAGGCCAGATTCAACACTTCCTCGACCACCGTTTCAGCCTCCGGGCCTTGCACGGCGAGTTGCGCGTAGTAGTCCGACTGATGCTCGAAATTCACGTTGAAGCCCGTGAGTTGCTGCTTCATCCAATCGACGTCCTTGTCGATGTTGGCGGCGTTGATGACGAGGAAAAATTCCTCGGCACCCATCTTGTAAACCAGCAGGTCATCGACCGTGCCGCCGTCGGGGTAGCACATCATTCCGTAGAACACCTGACCGTCGGGCGCACCGGCCACGTCGTTGGTGAAAATGTGCTGAACGTAACGCTCGGCATCGGGGCCGGTGACGAGCACCTCGCCCATGTGCGAAACGTCGAACACGCCGCAGGCTTGGCGCACGGCATTGTGCTCGTCGGTGATGTTTGTGTACTGAATGGGCATGTTGAAGCCGGCAAACGGCGACATCAGTGCGCCCAGTTCCACGTGTTTGTCATAAAGACAGGTCTTTTTTTCCATAAATTTTTAATTATTAAGTTGTTATAAATTGTTGATTTTTAATTATTTCCCGTCAATTTTTAATTATCAATTATCAACCAACGGTCACTGACCGAAGGGAAGTAATTGTCAATTATCAATTCGACAAAGTCGCTGCGTTTCAAGTTTCTGACAACATCGTCGAGTCGCTCCGGCAGGGCTTTTTCGAGGCTTTCGCGAGTCAGTTCCACGCCTTTTAGCCGTTTCAGCAGTTGCGCGTCGAGGTCGCCCACGAGGAAGAAGTCGCCCACGAGATTGACGGCCTTGATGACGCGGTTTTTCACCTCCATTCTCACCTCCAACTCGCCCACGCCCTCGATTCTTCCCTTGCGCACGAGGCTATAGCGCGGATTGTTGCCGTAGATGAACTCGTCGCTGAGGTATTCGCGCTCGATTTCCTCGATTTCGGCGATGTCGTCGACGGTCAGCATCACCTCGCGGTCGCAGAGGTTCCGCCGCACAAACGCCTTGAACTCGTCGATAGAGAGGTCGATATGGTCCTTCAACAGCGCGATGTGCTGCCGCACACTCTTCACGCCCTTGCTCACCAATTTCGCGTCCGACGGCGTGATGGCTCCGACCATGTTTTCCATACAGGTGTCGTAGAGCATCGTGCCGTGAACGATTGAGTGGCCGGGAATGTGGTAGAACGCGTTGCCCGAAACTTTTCTCCATTCGGAAGTTTCTCGCTCCTCCTTCCTCGCTTCTCCTTCCTCGTTCCTCGTTCCTCGAATCAGAATGTCGTTCCGCCCACTCGAACTCGCTTCCACGCCCAGTTTGCAGAGCATCAGCACCACCATGTTGATGTAGCGGTTAAACGTGAAATTCACCTCTTCGTCGCGCGTGATATACGAGAACATAATGTTCGACATATCGGCATAGACACAACCGCCACCGCTTTTCCGGCGATAGGTTTCGATGCCGTTTCTGCGGCAAAATTCCAAGTTCACCTCAGCTTCGATGAGCTGGTTGCGCCCGAAAATGACGGTCGGCCTCACTTGCCACATAAAGAAACAGTCGTCGTCGGTGTTCAGCCGTCGCGCCACATATTCCTCCATGGCCAGATAGAAGCTCAATCGTCGCGTTTCCTCGTCGGGCAGGGCGATATAGACCATTCTTCGCTGTCAGATTTAACGATTTTTACGGCATTTTCTGAATGCATCGGCAAATTTACGCTTTTTCTCTTGAATGGCAAAATGTTTTGGGAAAATTTTTGTCGGTCGAGCGATTTGCAGCCTTCGTCAGATGTTCGCAATCGACATCACATTGGCGAAAACACCGGCTGCCGTGACGCTTGCGCCGGCTCCGTAGCCCTGAATGAGCATGGGAAATTCGCGGTAGCGCTCGGTGGTGAGCATGACGATGTTGTTCGAGCCTTGCAAGTTGTAGAACGGATGGCCGAGCGGCACTTCCTGCAAGCCGACGCGCGTTTTTCCGCCTTCCATCGTCGCCACGAAACGCCAGTATTTTCCCTCGGCTTCGAGTTGTCTGCGACGCGCCTCGAAATCGGCGTCGAGTTGCGGCAGTCGCTTCCAAAAATCGTCAATCGAACCCTTGAAAAACTCGTCGGGCACGAACAAATGCTTTTCGACATCGGCCTGCTCGACTTTGTAGCCTGCTTCGCGAGTCAAAATGATGATTTTCCGCACGACATCGGTGCCCGAAAGGTCGATGCGCGGGTCGGGTTCGCTGTAGCCTTGTTCCTTCGCCTGACGGACGGCCTCCGAGAACGTAACCTCCGACGAGAGCGCGTTGAAAATGAAGTTCAGCGTACCGCTCAAAACGGCCTCGATTTTCAGGATTCTGTCGCCCGAATTTCGCAAGTCGTTGATGGTTCCGATGATGGGAAGTCCGGCTCCGACGTTGGTTTCAAACAGGAATTTCACGCCGCGTTCCATCGCCGTCTGCTTCAGTCGCGAATAGGCTTCAAAGGCCGAAGATGCCGCGATTTTATTCGCCGTGACGATGTTGATATTGTGTTCAAGAAAATCTTGATAAAGGTCGGAAATCTCCTTGCTCGCCGTGCAATCGACGAAAACGGAATTGAAGATGTTCATGCCGATGACTTGCTCGCGGAGCAGTCGGGTGATGGATGTTGGGTGGTGGGTGTTGGAGTCTTGTTCGTCTTTCACCACCGAACACCCATCATTCAAC
Organism: Prevotella sp.; assembly: GCA_017538195.1. Lineage (GTDB taxonomy): Bacteria > Bacteroidota > Bacteroidia > Bacteroidales > Bacteroidaceae > Prevotella. Next base: position 2,814 of record JAFYJH010000171.1, on the reverse strand, counting down.
ACCTTTAATTTCTCTTTATAATGCCCGAGATCGATTCCGTCGCGTTCGAAAATGGCTTTTTTCGAGTTGGCGATGCCCACCACGTTCAGTTTCAGCCGCGAGTGTTCCTTCAGTTCGTCGTATTGCGAGCGAATCTGCTCGATGAGTTTGCTGCCGACCGTTCCTACGCCGCAGATAAAGAGGTTGAGAACCTTGTATTCCGACAGGAAAAACGAGTCGTGGAGCACGTTGAGCGACTTGCGCAGTTCCTCGGCCTTCACGATGAACGAAATGTTGGTCTGCTGTGCGCCCTGCGAGATGGCAATGACCGCGATTCCACTGCGTCCGAGCGTTCCGAAAAGTTTTCCGGCGATGCCCGGCGTGTGCTTCATGTTCTCGCCCACGATGGCGACCGTCGCCAAGCCGTTTTCGACACGCATCGGATACATCGCACCCGTCGCGATTTCCTCCGAAAATTCCTTGTTGAGCACACGGGCGGCTTCCTCGGCATCTTCCTCGCGCACACCGATTGAAGTCGAGTTTTCCGACGATGCCTGACTCACCATAAACACCGAAATTCCGTTGTCGGCCAAGGTCGTGAAAATGCGGCGGTTCACGCCAATCACGCCCACCATCGAAAGACCCGTCACCGTGATGAGCGACGTATTTTTGATGCTCGAAATGCCCTTGATCGGCTTCTGGTCGTTGTCGATTTGCTGTTTGATGAGCGTGCCCGGATTCTCAAGATTAAACGTGTTTCTGACGCGAATCGGGATATTTTTCACGCAAACGGGGTAAATCATCGGCGGATAGATGACTTCTGCGCCGAAATTGCAGAGTTCCATCGCCTCGATATACGACAATTCGCTGATGGTGTATGCCGATTTGATGACACGCGGATCTGCCGTCATAAAACCATCTACATCCGTCCAAATTTCAAGAATTTCAGCATCGAGTTCGGCGGCGAGAATGGCGGCTGTGTAGTCGCTTCCTGTCACAAGCCGAATGTTGCCCTTGATTCTCGGAGCGAACTGCATACGCAGGGCTTCCGCGACATTCTCCGCCGCATCGACCACCACGACAATCGAGCCGTTTTCAGCCTCGTTCTCGATGATTTTCCGAACTTTCTGTATATCTTCCGCCGTCTTTCCAACCGACGTTTTGCCAAATTTTAAGACTTTCATATTTTTTCGGTGATTTTTGTCAAATGTGTTTGAATGAAACTGCAAAGTTACTCATTTTTTTGCAAAATCAAGGCAGAATGTATAAAAAAACATTATTTCTTCTCACTTAACAAGATTTTTCGTACCTTTGCAGCCAAAATTTGAAGAAAAACTATGGCTTTTGGAAAGAAAAGACGGTGGCGTTGCCGTGCAGGAGAGCAGCCGACGGAGTTCGACCGCAAGATTATGCACCTCGAAAACAAGGGGAAACTCGTGCCGACGCGCGAACTGATTAAAACGCCCGAGCAAATCGAGGGAATCCGTCGGGCAGGCGTGGTGAACACGGGCGTGCTCGACGAAGTGGCGAAGCATATCCGCGCAGGAATGAGTACGCTCGAAATCGACGAAATCTGCATGGATTATTGCCGTCGGCACAATGCCACGCCGGCTTGTCTGGGCTACGAGGGCTTCCCGAAGAGCGTCTGCACGAGCATCAACGAGGTGGTTTGTCACGGCATCCCGAAGGAAACCGACATTCTGGAGGAAGGCGACATCATCAACATCGACTTCACGACGATTGTCGATGGCTATTTCGCCGACGCTGCGCGGATGTTCATCATCGGAAAGACCACGCCCGAAAAGGAACAACTCGTGCGCGTGGCGCGTGAGTGTCTGGAACTGGGCATCGAGGCGGCACGGCCTTGGGGCTATGTTGGCGACATCGGAAATGCCATCGAAAACCACTGCAAACGCTATCATTACGGCGTGGTGCGCGACCTCTGCGGTCACGGTGTGGGAAATGCCTTCCACGAGGAGCCCGACGTGGCGCATTATGGCAAAAAAGGCTCGGGAATGTTGCTCGTTCCGGGTATGGTTTTCACGATTGAGCCGATGATCAACATGGGTACGTGGAAGGTTTTCATCGACGGCGACGACCCGTATGGTTGGGAGGTGATTTCGGAGGACGAACTGCCCTCGGCGCAGTGGGAACACACGCTGCTGATGACCGAGGATGGGCCGGAGATTATTTCGTATTGAAAGGTTGTGTGGTTATGAGGTTGTAAGGTTATAAGGTGTAAAAAGATAAATTAAAAAGATAAAAAAAAGGATTTGGGGTCTCAATCAAAATCCTGTAATATTCATTTAACAATTAAGCGTATGAAAAAAATCAAAATGCTATTGTGTGCGCTTGCGATGACAAGCGCAAGCGTATGGGCGCAGACGACGCAGCCGTGCGTGGTGGTCGAGCAGACCGACGGCACGAAAGCCAACTATCTGTTGGCGAGCGAGCCGCGCATCACGTATGCCGCAGGCGAGGTGTGCCTCACCACGACTGAAACGACCGTGACGCTGCCCGCAGCCGACGTGGCGAAGGTCTATCTCTCGGAAACCGAAACGATCACAGGCGTGCAGACGGCGGAGACATCGTCCTCGGTTCTCGTCAATCTGACCGGCGGAAGCCTTGCCTTGAGCGGACTCGACGGCGGCAGCGCAGTCGCGCTCTATGATGCCGACGGACGGCAACTCTGCTCTGGCACTGCCAGTTCCGTCGGAACTCTCTCGCTGTCTCTTGGCTCGTTGCCGAGTGGCATCATCATCGTAAAAACAATTCATCAAACTTTTAAAATCATCAGAATATGAAAATAATACTTTCAATCGCCGCCTTCTTGCT
>JAFYJH010000022.1 GCA_017538195.1 Prevotella sp. | reverse complement strand
TTGTAGTCTAATCCTTCGATGTTCATAATTAAAATTTACTATTTGACAATTTACTATTTGATAATTTTTTCGAGCGAAGTTCTCAAGGAACTTCTATTTGACAATTTATTTTTCATTTTTTTCAAATCTTCAATATTTCAATGTTCAATGTTCAATAGGTTTTTTGAGGTTTTCGCCACAAAATCTTTCAGATAGAAAGGCTCGAAATAGGCCACATCCTTGAATTTCTCGGCGAAGAAACGCCGTTCAGCCAGAGGAAACATCCACCGCGCCAACGGCACGACATCGTCGATGAATCGTGCATTCGGATGGTCGATGACCGCCTTGCATTTCGCGGCTCCGTTTCCGAAAAAATACACGGGTCGCTCGTCGAGAAACGCCTTGTAGGTGTCGCCATCGACAATGTCGGCCTGCGTCGGACGGACTTCGCGCAGCGAGCGGTCGAACAACGCGGCATAGACCTCCATCCTCCGTGCGTCAAGCATCGGACAGAGCAGCGCGTCGTCTTCCTTGACTTTTTCTTGCAGCAAAATCGGCACGCAGAGCACTTCGAGCGTCGGCACGGAAATCAGTCGTGCGTCGCGACCGAAACAAACGCCTTTCGCCGTCGAAACGCCGATGCGCAGTCCCGTGTAAGAGCCCGGCCCGCCACTCACCGCCACCGCGTCGAGCGTCAGCAGTTGCGAGTCGATAAACGACAGGGCTTCGTCGATGAAAACGCCCGATTTCACGGCGTGGTTCGGACCCTCGCGATCCTCTCGTTCAAAGACGCACAAACCGTCCTGACTGACCGCCACGGAACAGACTTCCGTGCTCGTTTCTATGTGCAAAATTGTCGCCATCAATGATAAATTTTCAGAAATAACGTGCAAAAATACTCATTTTTCGTCGGAAATTCGTACTTTTGCAGAAAATTTTTACGAATATCGACAATTATGATACTATCAATGACGGGTTACGGCAAGGCTGTCGCGACCTTTAACGAGAAAAAAATCCACGTGGAAGTGAAGTCGCTCAACTCGAAACAACTCGACCTCACGACGCGCATTGTGCCGCTCTATCGCGAGAAGGAAATGGAACTTCGGCAGATGATTTCGCAGCAACTTCAGCGCGGAAAAGTGGAGTTTTCCATCTGGACGGAGAACGGCGGCGGCGACGCTGCGCAAATCAACGCTTCGCTGGCGGAAAATTATTTTCGGCAGATGAAGCAGATGGCCGAGAAATTCGACATTCCAGAGCCGCAAGACTGGTTTCAGACGCTGATGCGGATGCCCGACGTGACGACGCGAACCGAGGCCGTGGAACTCGACGAGGCCGAGTGGGAAGTGGTGTCGGCGGCGGTCAGGGAGGCACTCGACGCGCTCATCGCGTTCCGTCGGCAGGAGGGCGCGGCTTTGGAGCGGAAATTTGCCGAGAAAATCGACAACATCGAGCAACTTCTGGCGCAAATCGAGCCTTACGAGCAACTGCGCGTCGAGAAAATCCGCCAGCGCATCGTCGAGGGTCTGAACACGATTCCGGGAGTCGATTACGACCAGAATCGCTTGGAGCAGGAACTGATTTACTACATCGAAAAACTCGACATCAACGAGGAAAAACAGCGACTGACGAACCATCTGCAATATTTCCGCGAGACGATGGCCGAACCGTCGTCGCAGGGCAAAAAACTCGGTTTCATCGCGCAGGAAATGGGTCGCGAAATCAATACGACGGGCTCGAAAAGCAACCTCGCGGAGATGCAGAACATCGTGGTGATGATGAAGGATGAGTTGGAGCAGATTAAAGAACAGGTTTTGAATGCGTTATAGCCTCTCCCCCGACCCCTCTCCAAGTAGAGAGGGGAGAATTTTGTGCTTGAATTTTAAAAATTGTAAATATGAAAAAAGGTAAGTTGATTATTGTTTCGGCACCGTCGGGCAGTGGAAAATCGACCATCGTAAACTGGCTGATGAAGGAGCATCCTGAGTTGAAATTGGCGTTTTCGGTGTCGTGTACGAGCCGTCCGCCGCGTGGCGAGGAACAGAACGGCGTGGAATATTTCTTCCTCACGCCCGACGAGTTTCGGCAGAAAATCGAAAACGGCGAGTTTTTGGAGTATGAAGAGGTGTATCAAGACCGCTTCTACGGTACGTTGAAGGAGCAGGTGGAACGGCAGCGAAAGGCCGGTCAGAACGTGGTTTTCGACGTGGATGTGAAGGGCGGCATCAACATCAAGAAACACTACGGAAAGCGGGCTCTCTCGGTGTTTATTCAGCCGCCGTCGGTCGAGGAATTGCGCCGTCGCTTGGAAGGTCGCGGAACCGATACGCCCGAAGCCATCGAAGAGCGTCTGGCGAAGGCCGAATACGAAATGAGTTTCGCGCCGCAGTTCGACCGAATCCTCGTCAATGACGACCTCGAAACCGCGCTCAACGGGGCGTTGGAAATCGTTGGAGGCTTCGTCGAAGCCTTAAATTAAAAATTAAAAGTTAAAAATTGAAATTATTCTTCATTCTTCACTCTTCACTCTTCACTTATGAAAATCGGCATCTACGGCGGCTCGTTCAACCCCATCCATCGCGGTCACATCGCCCTTGCACGGCAGATTCTCCGCAAAGAAAAACTCGACCAAATTTGGTTGATGGTGTCGCCGCAGAATCCGCTGAAACAAGGGCAGAGCGACCTCTTGGCCGACGATTTGCGGCTGTCGCTCACGCGAAAAGCATTGGCCGACGAGCCGAAACTCATCGCCTGCGACTACGAATTTCACCTACCGCGCCCGTCATATACTTGGGACACGCTGCAATCGCTGTCGAAAGACTATCCCGAACACGATTTTTCGCTCATCATCGGGGCCGACAACTGGCTGCTCTTCGACCGCTGGTATCGCGCCGACGACATCCTGAAAAACTACCGAATCATCGTCTATCCGCGTGAAGGTTCGCCCATCGATTCCGCGACGCTTCCGCCGACGGTTTCGCTCGTGAACACCCGACTCTACAACATCAGCAGCAGCGACATCCGACAGCGCATCCGCGAGGGTCGTGCCGTGCGCCGACTCGTGCCCGTCGCCATCTACGATGAAGTTCTCAGAGAATATGATTTAATTGACAATTGATAATTGATAATTCAAAATCGCCATAGGCGATAATTCAAAAATCAACATTCAAAATTCAAAATTCAAAAATGAAAATCCTCCTCGTCAATACCTCCGAAAACACAGGCGGAGCAGCCGTCGCTGCCAACCGACTGAGAGAAGCCTTGAGCAACAGCGGCGTCAAGGTGAAGATGATGGTGCGCGAGAAGAAAAGCAACGATTTTTCTGTCGTTGTCGTGGGGTCGAGAGTTGGAAAATTCCTGCGATTTTGCCACGAGCGGTTCGTCATCTGGCTTTGCAACCTGCTGAGCCGTCGGAATCTTTTCGCCGTGTCCATCGCCAACACCGGCATCGACATCACGCGGACGCGCGAATTTCGCGAGGCCGACCTCATTCATTTGCATTGGATCAACCACGGAATGCTTTCGTTGAAAGGCATCCGCAAGATTCTCGATTCGGGAAAACCCGTCGTCTGGACGATGCACGACATGTGGCCTGCGACGGCGATTTGCCACCACGCCCACGAGTGCGAAAATTATCAATCTGAATGTGAAAAATGTCCGTTTTTGCGTTTTCCAAGCCGCCACGACCTCGCCCATCGCGTCTGGAAGCGAAAATTTCAACTTTTTCAGAATCGACAAGTGCAATTCGTGGCGGTCAGCCGATGGTTGGCCGAGAAAGCAAGGCAAAGCAAAATCATTGGGAATCAATCTATTACAACGATTCCAAATTCGCTAACTTTGTCAAAATTCCCATTGCTCGACCGCCAGCAATGTCGCGAAAAACTGAAGATTTCAGCCTCGCACGTGCTCGTTTTCGGAGCCGCCCGCATCGACGACCCCATCAAAGGCTTCAATTATCTGACGGATGCCTTGAACATCGTGGTTGAACGCGGAAAAATTCCCCGAAACGACCTCCATCTGCTGCTTTTCGGCGGCTTTCGCGACCCGAAAATGCTCGAAAAACTGCCCATTTCGCACACCTATTTCCATTATATCGACAACGAAAAACAACTATCGGAAATCTATTCCGCAGCCGACGCGGTTGTGTCGTCGTCGCGCTACGAAACCTTCGGTCAGACGCTGATTGAGGCGCAGGCTTGCGGTTGCGTGTCGGTGTCGTTCGACGGCAGCGGTCAGGCCGACATCATCCGCCATCTCGACAACGGCTTTTTGGCTGAAAGATTGTCTGCCGAGAGCCTTGCCGACGGCATCGAATGGACACTTACGAACCCTCACGACCGCCAAAAACTGCGCGACGACATCGCCCGTCGCTTTGCCGACCACACCGTTGCTGCGCAGTATGTTGAACTCTATCAAAAAGTCCTTCAAAAATGATCAAATTCTCGATAATCACCTGCACATACAACGCCGCCGAAGTGCTGAAACGGACGCTCGACAGCGTGCTCGAACAGACTTGCTACAACGTGGAGCACCTCATCATTGACGGGGCTTCGACCGACGCGACGATGCAACTCGTCGCCGACTATCAAACGGCGAATCAGGATGCCGACAAAAAACACGAAATCGTCGTCGTTTCCGAGCCCGACAGCGGCCTTTACGACGCGATGAACAAGGGAATCGGCTTGGCGCGAGGCGATTATCTCGTCTTTCTAAATGCCGGCGACGTTTTTCCCACGGACGAAACGCTCGAACTCATCGCGGCTTCCGTGGGCGACGGCGAAACGCTGCCCGGCGTGCTCTACGGCGACACCGACATTGTCGATGACGAGGGCCGTTTCCTGCGCCATCGTCCTTTGTCGCCGCCGAAAAACGGTCTTTCGTGGCGCTCGTTCAGCAAGGGAATGTTGGTCTGCCATCAGGCGTTCTACGCCCGTTCCGACCTCGCCAAGCGCAACCTCTACGACCTGAAATACCGCTTCAGTGCCGATGTCGATTGGTGCATCCGCGTGATGAAACTCGCCGAACAAGAGGGCTTGCCGCTGAAGCACGTCGGAATGGTAGTAGTGGACTATCTCGACGGCGGATTGACGACGAAAAACCATCGCGCCTCGCTCGTCGAGCGATTCCACGTGATGCGCCATCATTACGGTATTCTGACGACGCTTTGGAAACATTTTACGTTTCTTTTCAGATAAAAAATCGATTAGTTTTCCTTCCAGAAAGCACGGGTGAACAGCACGACGACGGTGAAAATTTCAAGTCGTCCCATCAGCATCAGGCCCGAAAGCAGCCATTTCACCGTTGCGGGCAGGATGGCCCACGACATCGTCGGACCGATTTCCAATCCGAGCGTCGGGCCGACATTGCTGGCGCAACTCAGCGCAATCGTAATCGAATTGGTCGAATCGACACCCATCACAATCATACAGAAATAGGTGAAAATACAGAGTCCGGCGTAGGCCGCGAGGAAGGCCAAGAGCGTCACCTGCGAACTATACGGAATAATCGTGTCATTGACGCGCACGGGCAACACGGCTCGCGGATGCAGGATGCGCCGAATCTCGTTTTTCAGAATCGTGAACACCATCACCACGCGAATGCACTTGAAGCCGCCGCTGGTCGAGCCGGAACTGGCGCCGATGAACATACAAATGCTCAGAACGACCCACGTGATGTGGTGCCATTGCGCCGCGTCGTCGTTGAAAATGCCGGTCGTCGTGATGAACGAGGTGACTTGGAACAGGCTGACGCGCACGGCATCGAGCACGGGATAGTTGTTGTCGAAAACGAGGATGAGCGTGACGAGCGTCGTGGCGACAAGCACGGCAGCGAGGTAGAATCGGAACTCGGAATTGTGGATGAACTGGCGGAAACGACCTTTGAAAATCGTGGCGTAGAGCAGCGTGAAACTCGTTCCCGAAAGAAACATAAACGTGATGGCGGTGTAGTCGATGTACGGATTGTGGAAATAGCCCGTGCTGGCGTTGTGGGTCGAGAAACCGCCCGTCGCCGTCGTCGTCATCGCGTAGTTCAGACAGTCGAAAAGTCCCATTCCGGCGATGTAGTAAGACACGGCGCAGGCAATCGTCAGCAGCGAATAGATGCTCCAAATCCACTTGGCGGTCGTGCTGAGGCGCGGGTGCATTTTTGCGCGAATCGGGCCTGTGGCTTCCGCCGAGAAAACCTTTACGTTGCCGCCCACGAGCGAGGGAATGATGGCGATTGTAAAAAACACGATTCCCAAACCGCCAATCCACTGCGTCATCGTGCGCCAGAACAACATTCCGTGCGGCAATGCCTCCACATCATCGACAATGCTGCAACCCGTGGTCGTGAAGCCTGAAATCGTCTCGAAATAGGCGTTGGTGAAATCGGGAATATAGCCGCTGATGAGGAAGGGAAGCGACCCGAAAAGGCTGAAAATAATCCACGTGAGCGTGACGAGCAGATAGGCTTCGCGACGACCGAGCGAATTGTCGGAATCGCGACCTAAATACTTGAAAATCAAGCCGCCGAGCACGGTCAGAAAGACCGAAACGACGAAGGCCAACGAGTCGTCTTCGCCCATATAGAGCGACAATCCCGCACACAAGAGCATCATCGCCGCCTCGATGAAGAGCAGCGTTCCGATGACTTTGTATATAATCTTGAAATTGACCATATTGTCCAAACTTTAATGTTCAATCTTCAATCTTCAATGTTCAATGTTCAATATCTATCGGAAGAACTTTTCCAATCTCGACATTTCGACATCGTGACAGAACACGACGACCGAGTCGCCTGCCTCGATTTGCGTTCCACCGCTGACGAGCATTCCCACGCCGTTTCTGACGAGTCCACCGATGGTTGTGCCCTTCGGCAGTCCGAGTTCAAACACCTTTTTGCGCGTCACTTTCGAGCCGGGCTCGGCAGTAAACTCGGCGACATCGGCGTTGGCCGACATCAGGAAGTGGATGTTGTGGACATCGGCGTCGAGCATCATCTGGTAGATGTAACTGGCCGCCAACGCCTTTTTGTTGATAATCGTACCGAGGTCGAGGCTCTCCGCCATCGAAACGTAGTCGAAATTCTCGACCATCGCCACCGTTTTCCTCACGCCGAGCCGCTTCGCCGTCAGACAGGCGAGGATGTTGGTTTCGGCGTTGCCCGTGAGTGCCACGAAAGCCTGCGTGTTCTTGATTCCCTCCTCGTTGAGCAGTTGCAGGTCGCGTCCGTCGCCGTGAATCACCATCACGCGGTCGGTTTCGAGCAGTTCGTTGAGTCGTTCGCAGCGAGCCTCGTCGGTCTCGATGATTTTCACTTTCATATATTCGGGCATCAGTGCCGTCGCCCTGACCGCCGTCGCTCCACCGCCCATAATGATGACGTTTTTCACGTCGGCATAGCGTTCTTTTCCGACGATGCTGCGGATGTAGGGAATGTATTGCCGCGTGGTCATAAAATAGGCGATGTCTTTCAGTTTCAGCACGTCTTCGCCTCGCGGAATAATCGTTTCGTTGCCTCGCTTGATGGCCACGATGTGATAGGGCGACTCAGGTTTGCAGAGGTCTTTGAGCGGTTGGTCGAGGATTTCCGCCGTCTCGCGCAACTTGATGCCGAGCATCGTGAGTGCGCCGTCGTGAACATCCCATCGCTGCCTCACCCACGACATTTTCAGGCCGTTGGCAATATCGACGGCGGCGAGTTTTTCGGGATAAATCAGCGAAGTGATGCCGATGCTCTCGAAATATTCCTTGATTTTCGGGTCGAAATACTCGTTGTTGTCGATTTTTGCGACGGTTCGCTTCGCTCCGAGGGCCTTCGCCAGAATGCAGGCCGTCATATTGAAATTCTCGTCGGGTGTGACGGCGATGAACAGATCTGCGTGGCCCACGCCCGCCTCCTTGAACGTTTTTGTACGCGAGGGCGAGGCGAGAACGGTCATCAGATCGTAGTCGTTGCTGATGTTCGACAGCCGCTCCAAGTCAGAGTCGATGAGCACCGTGTCGTGGTCGTTGCGCGACAGGAGTTTCGCGAGATGGGTTCCGATGGCGTATGCGCCGACAATAACGATTTTCATAAATCAAATGAAGAATTAAGAATGAAGAGTGAAGAATATCTTTAACTTTTAACCCTTTAACTTTTTAACATTTTAACCCTTTAACTTTTCCAAAATGTTTTCGCGGTCGAGTCCCACGATTTTCCGCAGTTCGGCGACCGTTCCGTGTTCCACAAACTCGTCGGGCAGACCGAGTCGCGTGATTTGCGGCGAATAGCCGTGGTCGCTCATCCATTCGAGCACCGCCGAGCCAAATCCGCCGTTGCGCACGCCGTCCTCGATGGTGACGACGCGCTTGAATTTCCGTCCCACTTCGTGCAGGATTTTTTCGTCGAGCGGTTTGAGGAAGCGCATATCGTAATGGGCAATTGACAATTGACAATTGACAATTGACAATTGACAATTGTCTCCTCGTTCCTCGTTCCTCGTTCCTCGAAGAATATCGGCTATTTCATTCCCAATCGGTCCAATCGTCAGCACGGCCACATCGTCGCCGTCGCGCAACTTCCGACCCGTTCCCACTTCCACCGCCTCCAACGGACAACGCCAGTCGGTCAGCACGCCGCAGCCACGCGGATAGCGAATCACGAAACTGCCCTTGCCGGGCAATTGCGCGGTGAACATCAGGCGGCGCAGTTCGTGCTCGTCCATCGGCGAACAAATCGTGAGGTTGGGAATCGGGCGCAGATAGGCCATATCGAAGGCTCCGTGGTGCGTCGGACCGTCTTCGCCGACGAGTCCGGCTCGGTCGAGGCAGAACACGACGGGCAGATTCAGAATCGCCGTGTCGTGGATGATGTTGTCGTAGGCGCGTTGCGCGAAGGCCGAATAGATGTTGCAGAAAGGTTGCAAACCTTCTTTCGCCATACCTGCCGAGAACGTAACGGCGTGGCCTTCGGCAATGCCCACATCGAAGGTTCGGTTGGGCAGTTTTTCCATCATAATATTCATCGAACAGCCTGTCGGCATCGCCGGTGTAACGCCGACGATTCGCTCGTTTTGCTCGGCGAGTTCGAGCAGCGTTTCGCCGAAAACGTCTTGGAATTTCGGCGGATGGTTCGCCTCGTCGCTGACGATTCTCTCGCCCGTCTGCGCGTCGAATTTGCCCGGCGCGTGCCAGATTGTGGCCTCTTTTTCGGCAGGTTTGTAGCCTTTTCCCTTTTTCGTGTGCAAGTGGAGCAACTTCGGACCGCGCATATCCTTCAATTGCCGGAGAATACGCACCAGTTCGCCGATGTCGTGACCGTCGAAAGGCCCGAAATAGCGGATGTTCATACCCTCGAAAATGTTCTGCTGACGCGCCAAAGCCGCCTTCAGCGCATTGTTGAGGCGAATCAGTCCCTTCCGACGCTCGTCGCTCATCATTCCACGCGCCTTGAGCCATTGCGAAGCCTTGAAACGCAGTTTGTTGTAGGTCGCATTCGTGTCGAGTTGCAGCAGGTATTTCTCCATGCCGCCCACCGCCTTGTCAATCGACATGTCGTTGTCGTTGAGGATGATGAGCAGGTCGTTGTCGGTCGAGGAAACGTTGTTCAAACCCTCAAACGCCAGTCCGCCGCTCATCGCGCCGTCGCCGATAATGGCAACGACTTTGGGTGTTGAGTGTTGGGTGTTGGATGATGAGATTTTCGACCCAACCGCCATACCCAACGCCGCCGAAATCGAATTCGAGGCGTGACCGCAGATAAACGAGTCGTATTCGCTCTCCTCAGGCGACGGAAACGGTCGAAGTCCGCCCAATTTGCGGTTCGTCGGGAATTGTTCACGCCGTCCGGTCAGGATTTTGTGGCCGTAAGCCTGATGTCCCACGTCCCAGACCAAGCGGTCGGCGGGCGTGTTGAAAACGTAGTGCAAGGCCACCGTCAGTTCCACCGCGCCGAGCGACGAGGCAAAATGTCCCGGATTCACCGACAGTTCCTGCACGATGTTATCGCGCAGTTCGCGGCACACCTCCGGCAACTGTTCCACCTTCAGCCGGCGCAGGTCTTCGGGATATGAAATCTGGCTCAGCAAGCCATCTTTTTCATTCATCATTTTTGCAAAAACATGAATATCCGCCGCAAAGGTACAAATTTATTTTTATATACCTATTTTAAGATATAGAAAAAATGAAAGTTGTATTTCTTTAATTCGACTTAATATTGCTTCGGAAAGCATTGAAAGTCGCCATTTTTCCACTATTTTTGCAGTCGAAAAAACGAAAAATGATGAATCATCGAGTCGAAAAACTGAAAAAAACGACACTTCTGCTGCTTTTTTGCGCGATTTTCACGGAAATCCAGGCCCAGCGTCGCCTCGTCGTCATCGACATGGACACGAACCTGCCCGTGAGGGATGTTTCCGTGAGGATCGACAGCCAGAAAGTGAAACAAACCGACTACCTCGGACGAATCGACATCCCGATTGCCTTCGACAGCATCGCCTTCAGCCACATGCGCTACGAATACGAGCGGATTACGATGGCCGAACTCGGAGACACGATGTTTCTGCTGCCGAAAGAGCACATGCTGCCCGAGGTGAAAGTCACGGAATTGAATCCCCAAACGAAAGCGACGATTGCCGGATGGGTGATGTCCGGGGCGATGGAAGGCGCTGCGCTCGCTCCACGCGGAGTTGCCTCTTTCGACTTTTTCGAGATATTTGACCGCCGTGGTCGTCGCGACCGAAAACATCTTGAACGAGCCAAGAAAATCTTGAAAGAATGGGACGAAAAACCCGACGAAACGAAGTAAAATGTCTTCCTCGTCAAGAAAAATTGAAAAAATTTTGGATATTCTTTCATTTTTTTCTAACTTTGCCGACAAGAAAATCTATTACAAACTAAAATTTCAACAAATCCATGAAACAAAAAATGTTCCTCGTGGGCCTCTGCCTCGCACTGACGGGCATGACCCACGCACAGACACAGACGAAAGGCGGTGGCATTTCGCCGCAGATGTTGCAAAAAATGGAAAAGGCGCAAACCCCGACCAACAAAGCCCTTTTCAACGCCATGGCGCAGAACAACATCGACGCGCTCTCGATGAATTTCCAAAATCAGAAGCCCATCGACACGTATTTCAACGTGGAAACGCCGAAACAGTCGATTCACGACCAGAAATCGAGCGGTCGATGCTGGATGTTTTCGGGCTTCAATGTGCTGCGAGCCAACTTCGCGAAGAAGCATCAGGACACGCTCGCCGTGGAGTTTTCGCACGACTATCTCTTCTTCTACGACCAGTTGGAGAAGGCGAATCTGATGCTGCAAGGTGTCATCGACCATGCCGCCAAACCCTTGGACGACACTCGCGTGCAGTTCTTCTTCCATCATCCCATCAACGACGGCGGAACGTTCTGCGGCGTGGCTGATTTGGCCTATAAATACGGTCTTGTGCCGAAGGGTGTGCAGCCCGAAACCTATTCTGCCGAAAATACGAGTCGCATGGCACGAATTCTCTCGTCGAAACTGCGCGAATATGGCCTCGAACTGCGCGAGATGGTGAACTCGAAAACCACTGCGAAGGCCGTGCAAAACCGCAAGGAAGAGATGCTTTGCGACGTCTATCGGATGCTGTCGATGACGCTCGGCGAACCCGTCAAGGAATTTACTTATGCCCATGTCAATAAGAACGGAAAGCAGGTGGGCGAGCCGAAAAAATACACGCCGAGGCAATTCTACGAGGAAACCGTCGGCGGACCGCTCAACGGCACGTTTATCATGGTGATGAACGACCCGCGCCGTCCGTTCTACGAGACCTATGAAGTGGAATACGACCGCCACACCTACGACGGCACGAACTGGAAGTACCTGAACCTGCCGATGGAGGACATTGCCAACCTCGCCATCGCCTCGCTGAAAGACGGTCGGAAACTTTATTCGAGTTACGACGTGGGCAAGCAGTTCGACCGCAAACGCGGCTATATGGACACCGAAAACTACGACTACGGCTCACTTTTCGGCACGACTTTCAAGATGGACAAGGCACAGCGCATCGCCACTTTCGACAGCGGTTCGACGCACGCCATGACGCTCACGGCAGTCGATCTTGACAAAGACGGAAAACCCGTGAAATGGAAGGTGGAAAATTCGTGGGGCAGCAGTCACGGCGTTGCCGGTTGCGACATCATGACCAACCGCTGGTTCAATGAATATATGTTCCGCCTCGTGGTCGATAAGCAGTACGTTCCAGCCAAGACGCTCGAGCAGTTCAACAAGAAACCCATCATGGTGATGCCCGAGGATCCTTTGTTCCAAGAGGATTTTTAAAGCCCCACCCCTAACCCCTCCCCAAAAAGGGAGGGGACTTTGAATTGAGAAATATCTCATTCAATAAAAAATGCCAGACCGCTTTGAGCAATCTGGCTTTTTTTGACACCTCCCCTTTGGGGGGAGGTTGGGAGGTGGCTCTTACTTCAAAACAACTTTCTTGCCGTTCTGAATGTAAACACCCTTCTGCGCCTTGTTCACACGCTGACCTTGCAGGTTGAAGATTGTACCATTGTCAATTGTCAATTGTGAATTGTCAATTGTTTCGATGCCCTGCGTAAATTCCTCGTCAGCATAGTAACTGAGCGTGGATTCCGTATCTACATTGCTGTTGAGGGCAAAACCTGCGATGCCCGTCGAGAATGCCGTGTAGTTCGCAGGAGCCGTCACAACGTAAACCTGCTTTTCTTCGGGATCGTAAGCGAAGAGGTTCGACCTGACAATCGTATTCGTACCCATGTCAATCGTATTGACGATGGAACTTACAGCGTCGAGGTCTCTCACTTCCAGTCCCAACACGGTTTCATAGAGTTTGTTTTCGTCACCCTCGTCGATGCCGGAGTTCTGCGCCCAAATCACCGTGAGGTCGGACGGATTGATGGCTACGAGGTATGCATCGCAAGCACCCGTCGAGGTGAGCGTATTGTCGAAAGCCAACGAACCGTTGAACGTGCCGGCGAGATAGATGTTTCCTTCGAAAACCTTCATGTCAGCAACTTTGTAAACGAGGGCGGCCTTTTCCGAAGCAGGCGCGTGGAATACCTCTGCCTGTTCGGTGGTCGTGTTCACCACGACAAAACCATGCTCCTGAGCGTCGTAGCCGAACTCGAAAGAGTAGTTCCTCGACTCGTTCTCCGTTGTCATCGTCAGGTCGCCAGTTCCCGTCCAAGCCACAAACACGTTGTCGCCATCGACGGCAAGGCTCATGTCCTGCGGCTCCATCTGAGAATCTCCGTAAACGGCTTCGTCGGAAGTCTGCACATTCGCCAACAGTTTCGCATTGCCGAGGTTCTTGTCAAGTTCGATGGCTGCAAAGTTGTAGAGGTCGATGCAGAACGAACCCATACCATACATATCGAGGACTTTTCCCGCGAGTTGAATGTCGTCGATGTTGCAGGTGCTTGCGTAGCGGGCGGTGAGATAGACTTTGTCGCCAGAAGCCACCAAATGGTTGACTCTGAACTGGGCATCGTACATGTAGAAGCCTTCAAATTCCAGTGCTGTGTAGAACAGCTCCCAGTTTACTTCGGGAATCACGGTCTTGTGAGCGAGCAGTTTTCCGTCTTTGTCAAAAGAGGCGATGAAGCCAGAGACCTGTGCGGTTTCGTCTTCCATGCCGTTGATTTCAGCGGTCTGGCCGTCGGTGGAAGTGATGATGACCTTGTCGGCAAACACACCAGCGACAAACACGTTTCCTGCCTCGTCAGCGGTGATGGCGGTGACGGTGGCGGCACCTTGCAGCGCATTTCCCCAAACTTCGTTGCCTTTCTTGTCATACTTCAAGATGTAGGCACTCTTGGCGACGGGTTCGAGCGACTTACCTGCAAACTCGAAAGCCTGCGTGAACGTGCCGGTCTTGACGACATCGCCCTGATTCGTGATGACGAGGGGCGCATTGACATAGACGTCTTCAGCGTCTTCAACGACACCGTTGATGGTTTTTGTCCAAGTGGGATCTTCGAAATCTTCTTGGGCAAACGATGTGGCGGCAGTGAAAAGTGCGGCCACGAGAAGTAAACTTTTTTTCATTTTCAATCCTTTCTTTTAAAAGTTAATAATGTTATTTACTACTTACAAATGTACTATGTACAATTTATTTACAATTTTATAATTTTTCAATTGGCTACCAGTTTTCTAAATTGGGGTTTGCTTCGACTGCCTCGACGGGGAAGCGCAGCGTGTAGCGAGAATCGTCGGCACTGAGCGTGTAGGTCTGACCGTCGTAGATTTTTTGCAGTTGCGGACGGGTCGTGCGACGCAAATCGAACCACCGATGTCCTTCGAAAGCCAGTTCGCAACGACGCTCGTGGGCGATTTCCGCCAGCAATTCGTCGGCGTTCATCGTCGCGAGCGGCTCCACATAGCCGTTGATGGTCGAGGCCGAATAACGCTTCTGCATCAGCGTCGTCAGATGCTCGGCGGCGGTTTTCGTGTCGCCGAGTTGGGCGGCAGCCTCGGCAGCAATCAGATACATCTCAGCCGTGCGGAACGAACAGCGAGAATCGCCTCCACCGCCCTTTTGCAAGGTGCTGACCGAGGCCGTCACCTGCTTGAAATACTTGCTCTTGCGCTGATCGCCCGACTTGTAAATCGCCAGAAGGTCGTTCGACGGTCGCCCGACGGCCTTGTAAACCGCCGTCATCACTTGTTCGAGCGCGAGAATGTTCTCCACCGACTTGTAGTTGTCGGGCAAGAGCGACGATTTCTGCGTGAGGTCTTCGAGTTCGGGCCGCTGCGCAATGACGCTCTCAGCCGCCGTGCGAGCCGCCTGCCAATCGCCTTTGTAGAGGGCGACGCGCGCGCGAAGAGCCCGTGCAGCGACGGTCGTGAAACGATAGTTGAAACCGTCGTCCCATTTCGCAACATTCAGCCGTTTGTCGGCTTCGTCGAGGTCGGCGAGCACCTGCTGATAAACCGTTTCCACGCTGCTGCAAGTCGGAATCGACTCAACATCGGGCGCGGTTTGCACGGGAACGCCGCGTGTCGAAGTCGGCGTGCAGGCCGTGTAAGGCTCGGCGTAGAGGTTCACGAGCAGGAAGTGCATATAGGCGCGAAGGGCGAATGCCTCGCCGACGAGTTGGCTGATTTCGTCGGCAGTGCCTTCGGCGATTTCGTTCTGATGCTCGATGATGTAGTTCGCGATGTAGATGGCGTGGTAGTAGCGACGCCAGCCAAACGAAGTCGTTGTGGCCTGCGGCGCAAGGTCGTTCCACGCCCAGATGTCGAAGAAGGAATTGTAGTCCTCGGCGGTGGTCGAAGCCCTGTCGAGCGTCATTTCGTCGGCCCGAAGCGTGGCGATTCCTCGGTCTTCGGGCATCGTTTTATACTCGTAGGTGAGCAGTGCGCGATATTCGGCGGCAGTCTTGGCGATGACTTTTCCCGTCGGGGTGATGTCAAGGAAATCGTCGCACGACGTGGCGACAAGAACCAATAGACAAGAACCAATAAGCGTTAATATATTTTTCTTCATAACTAATCACTTTTCACTATTCACTTTTCACTAAAATCCAATATTCAACCCGACAATAAAACTCTTGGGAATCGGCTGTGCATAGGGATTTCCCATCGTTTCGGGGTCGAGGAAGTTGTTATAGTCCGACGCGATGACGAAGAGGTTGCGAGCCTCGACGGAAAGCGACGCACTGGTCATTCCGACGCGCTGGATGAGCGTTGTCGGGAACTTATAGCCGAGTCGGATGCTCTGGCAGCGGAAATAGTTGTTGCTGCGCACCCACGTGTCGAGCATACTGTAGAGATTGTATTCCGAATAGCGGATGTATTCGGCGGGTCGGTTGCTGCTCACCATCAGGCGCGAGAACTGTCCCGTCGGATTTTCCGCCGTCCATCGGTTGAGAATGTCGGCATTGGTGTTCAGGCCGCGGTCGTAGGTCGCAGGCGAGTACGACGGCTGCACGCGAACCTTCATTCCGAGGTTGAAGAGCCAATTCATTCCGAGCGACCAGTTTTTGTATTCAAAATGGTTGATGAAACCGCCGGAAATCTTCGGGTCGGTCGTTCCCATATAGGTGTAGAGGTTGCGCTGTTCCTCGGCGGTGAGGCCGCTTCCGCCGTGACTGTTGAGTTTCAAAAACTCGGTTGCGCTGACCCTGCGACCGTCGGCAGTGACGAAAAGCGGATAGCCTTCGCTGTCGAGTCCGTCGGTCTTGTAGGCGAAAATCGCCCCGACGGGATAGCCCTCGCGACCCGGATAGGTGGAATTTTCGGCGACGGTTTCGCGAAGAATCTTGTTTTTGTTGAATCCGAGGTTCAGATTCGTCGTCCATTTGAAGTCTTTCGTGTCGAAATTGCGCGTTCCGATGGCAATTTCAAAGCCGTGGTTGTCCATCGTCGCCCAGTTGATGGTGGTCGAAGAAAAGCCTGTTTCCAAGGGCAGCATCTTCATTCCGATGAGGTCGGTGGAATGGCGGAAATAATAGTCGAAACTAAGCGTCACGGCGTTGTTGAAGAAGGCCATATCGACGCCCGCGTTCACGTTTTCCGTCTTTTCCCAACGCAGTTTCGAGTTGGGCGCGGTCTCGGCGGAAATCACGGTCTCGGTGTTGCCTGGCAGAATGACGATTCGGTCGAAAGTGCCAATCAAGTAGGGCGAGGTGTTCTTGTCGATATTTCCCTGCAAGCCATACGACGCGCGCACGGCGAGGTTGCTGACCGCCTTCACCTTCTTCATAAACGGCTCCTGACTGACGCGCCAGAGTCCGCTGACTGAGTAGAGTGGCAGGTAGCGATATTTCTTGGCGACGCCGAAGACATCGCTGCCGTCGAAACGGATGCTGCCGCCGAGGGTGTAGCGGTGGCGAAGGGTGTAGGAAGCCGTCGCAAACCACGAAACGAAAGCGTTTTCAGCGTGGGTCTCCTGATGAAGCGGATACTGCTCGGCAATCGACTCCGAGGGGAACACGATGGGCTGCGAAGTGAGCGTGCGGTCGTCGTAGCCGTAGGCTGCGGAATAGACCGACCGAGCCTCTGCGTGGCGCACTTCCGTGCCGAGCATCACCTCGATTTCGTTGATTTTGTTCCAGTCTTTCGCGTATTCGGCCATCGCCTTCCAAGTCCATTGATAATTGTGGTATTCGGTGACTTTATGCGAGCCGCCGTCGGGCAGAATCGAGCGTTTTTCGCCGTCGATCATATAGGTGGCGAAAAGTTTGTCCTTGCGCATCGCAAACGTGTTTTCGCCGGCGTATTTCGAGATGTCGTAGTTGTCGAATTGCAGTCCGAACTGCGAAGTCAATTTCAGTCCGGGCATCAGTTTCAGTTCGGCGTCGAAAATCGTCATCAACTGCTGATCCTTGCGCTTGTTGTGTCCGTTGGCGCGTTCCTCGAAGATGTTGAAATCGAGCGAGGAATCTTCCTTGCCCTGCACGTTGGTGTCATAGACGTAGCGACCTTGCGCGTCGTAGGCCGTCATATACGGATTGGCGAGCCTTGAATAATATACAGGATTCGTAAAACCGTTATAATCAGTGAGATAGCTGCGCTGCTGACGCTGATTGGCGAATACCGACACGCCGACCACGAGCCTTTGGTTGATCTTGAAATTGGTCTTCACGGCGAGGTTGAAACGATTGTTTTTCACGCCCGTCACGTTGCCCTGCTCGTCGTAGTAGCCGAGCGAAGTATAATAGTCGGCGCGGTCGCTGCCGCCCGACACGCTGACGTTGTATTCCTGATTGAAAACGCTGCGGAACAGGATGTCGTTCCAGTCGGTGTTGATGCCGCGAAGTTGGTTGATGGCAGCCTGCGCCTCGCCCGACAAAGCGTTCCAACCGCCCTGTTTATAGACATTCGTCTGTCCGAGCGACGCAAGAATCTCTGCCACGCCGCCCTTGTGCTCACGATAGCTGTAGTCGGAGGCGAGAAGCGCCAGTTCGAGCTCTGTTTTCTGCGTGGAATTGAGCAGGTTCAGGCGCGAAATGTCGGTTTTCGGACTGTACGACATCTTCGCATTGAAATTGACGTGGGTCTTGCCGACTTTTCCGTTTTTCGTCGTGATGACAATCACACCGTTGGCGGCTCTCGCACCGTAAATCGCGGTCGCAGCGGCATCTTTCAGTACGGTGATGGTTTCGATGTCCGACGGATTCAAACCTGCAATCGAGGTTTGGTAGATGTTGTCGATGTCCTTCAAATCTTCCATCGCGGGAATGTCGGTGCCGTCGAGCGGAATGCCGTCGAGCACCCACAGCGGTTCCTGCGTTCCGTTGATCGAGGCCGTACCGCGAATCCGCAGTTTCAACGGTGCTCCGGGCGCACCCGAAGTGCTCACGGCAGCGAGTCCGGCAATCTGTCCGGCGAGGGCTTGGTCGATGTTTTTCACTGCGCCGACGCTCTCCTCGCCGATGCTGATGGTCGTCGTGGCGGCGGTGAGTTTGCGGCGGTCGATTTTCTGATAGCCCGTGACGACCACTTCGCCCACTTTCTTCGCGTCGGAGCGCATCGAAACGGTGTAGTGGTTCACGCCGTCGCGCAGCGGAACGGTCTGCGTTTCGTAGGAAATGTAACTGACCTTCAACTGCGTGGCCGTCGTGTCGAGCGTGAGCGAAAACTTGCCGTCGAGGTCGGTGGTCGTGCCGTCGAGCGTGTTGCCTTTCGCGTCCAAAACGGCGACAGTGGCGGCCATCAGCGGCTCGTCGGCGGCATCAGCATCGGTCACGACGCCTGTCACCACGCGCTGCGCCGACACCGCAAGCACGAAAAATTGTATCAATAACAGAATTCTTAGCCTCATATTTATTTTAATTGATAATTGATAATTGATAATTGATAATTGACAATTGAATATTGAACATTCTTCATTCTTCACTCTTCATCCTTCACTCTTCATCCTTCACTCTTCATCCTTCACTCTTCATTCTTCACTCTTCATTTTTAACTTTTAACCTTACAACCTTTTAACCTTTTAACCTTTAAAAAGTCCCAACGCCGTCTGAATCCTCAAAACGAGGTCGTCGTAGTGCATCCGGGCCGCCGTGTCGGCACTCGACCGACTCGCTTTCAGCAGTTTCACGATGCGCAGCAACTCCGCCCGCTTCACGCTGAGCACATCGCTCGTCCTGTTGATTTGGCTGTTCGTGTTCTGAATCGTCCGCGAGCGCGTCGTCAGGCTCTTGTCCTTGTTCAGCGAATTGATTCTCACGCCCTCGCTCTCGGCAGCCGCCGTCATCAGCGCATCGACGTAACTCTTCTGGATGCTGCGCTGCATCACGTCGGGCGATTTCCGCGCAATCGTCGTGGCGAAAACGTGCTTGTGGAGCATGTCGAAATAATCGATGACCGTGAAAGCCTGCTTGCCGTTCAGCAATTCGTTGTCGAGCATCCGAATCAGGCGGTCGTTGTGCAACATGTCCCAAATCACGTAGTTCTGCTGCGTCTTGAGCATCATCGTCGGACTGAGTTCCTGAATGCCGTTGGGCGTTTTGCGATGGACGTAAGTGTATTGCGTCAGCGGCGCGTCGAAGAGCCAACGCGGATAGCACAGCACTTCGTCGAGCAGGAATTGCGCGGCGCGACGCTGTTTTTCTTTTTCAACATACGTAAAAGTCTTCTGACCGTCGCCGATGGTCGTGTTTTCGATGTACATTCCGCCGATGTTCGCCATCACGTGATAGTGGTAGAGCGTCCATTGATAGATGACGGCACCATAGAGTCGTGCGGCCTCGTCGTAGGTCTGATCGGGCTCGCCGTTGCGCGTCCAATCGACGATTTCGGGCACGATTCGCTTGAGGTTCGCAATGCCGTAAGTGGCCGATTTCACGGCGTCGTCGCCGATGTCCTCGCTCAACGTGCGCGGGTCGATGGCGGTTCGTGGCGGCTGACCCTCGCTATAGCGGTAGAGCGGCCCTTGATGCTGCCGAAGCAGTTCATGGAGCGAGGTTTTCGCCTGTTTTTCGTCGGGATACCAACGATAGCCCCACTCGATGGCAAGCAAGTCGTAAGGTCCGATGTTCGGCGACATGATTTTCACGCCGTCGCCGGGCTGCGCCACGTAGTTGAATCGCGCATAGTCCATCACCGAGGGCGAAGTGTTGCCCATTCGGTTCGTAAACGA
>JAFYJH010000170.1 GCA_017538195.1 Prevotella sp. | reverse complement strand
TTGAAAAACATCTTGATGATGATTCCATAAAATCGTACAATTTCTGGCATAATTTTCTTCGATATAAATTACTTTTTGCAAAAGTACAAAGAAACGCCCGAACCGCCAAACGATTCGGGCATTTTTTATAAAATAGTTTTATCCAATATCCTGCAAAATCTCACTGAGCGTGGGATGGATGTGGACGATGTCGCGGAGTTGCGCGAGGGTGGTGTCGCGGTTCATCAGGGCGGCGACTTCCTGCACGAGATCGGCGGCGTGGGCACCGAGAATGTGACAGCCGATGATGCGGTCGTCGGCGTCGGTGAAGAGTTTCGCGATGCCCTCGGTGGCTTCGATGGCGAGTGCCTTGCCGTTGGCGCGGTAGTAGCCCTTGTGACAGGTGAACTCGCGGCCTTCGTCCTTCAACTGGTCCTCGGTCGGGCCTACGCTGGCGGCTTCGGGATTGGTGAAGACGGCGGCAGGCATAATGTCGAGGCGAATCGCGTCCTTGCGCCCAAGAATCGTGTTCACCACGCGGATGCCCTGCATCGTGGCGGCGTGGGCGAGCAACTGCCGGCCATTGACGTCGCCGATGGCGAAGATTCTGGGTGTTGGGTGTTGGGTGTTGGATGTTGAAACCTCGAAGGTGTCGGGATTGACCTTGATGCCTGCGCGGTCTGATTCGATGCCTGCGCGGTCGAGGTTGAGGTTTTCGACATTCGGCGTGCGACCCGTCGCCACGAGAATCGTGTCGGCCTCGACCGACTCTTCCTTGCCCTTGCGCTCGAAGGTGACAGTGCCGCCATCGACCTGCTTCACGCCTGCGCCGAGATAGAACTTCACGCCGCGTTTTTCGAGTTGCTTGCGGAGTCGCTTGGCGATGTCGCTGTCGAGTGCAGGCAGACATTCCTTGAGGTATTCGACAACGGTCACTTCGCTGCCGAAACTGGCGAAAACGCTGGCAAATTCCATTCCGATAACGCCTGCGCCGATGATGCAAAGTCGCTTCGGAACTTCCTGAATATCAAGAAGTTCGGTCGAGGTGACGCATTTCGGACCCGTGATGCCCGGAATGGGCAGAATTTTCGTGCGCGAACCCGTTGCGATGATGATGTTGTCGGCCTTGAATTGCTGCACAACCGTTTCTGGCTCGCCGTCTTCGGGAAAAACGGTCGAAACCACTTCGATGGTGTTTGCATCGAGGAAATGGCCGTGACCGTGGACGAAGGTGATGCCGGGCTGCTGCATCAGCGATTCTACGCCGGAGCGCAGTTGTTCGACAATCTGCTGCTTGCGCTCGACAACTTTCTGGAAATCGAAGGACTGGCGAATCTCGGCCAGTTCAGCATCGTGGCAGAACGCCTTCGTGGGAATGCATCCGCAGTTCAGGCATGTGCCGCCTGCGAATGCACTCTCGACGATGACCACCTGCAAACCGTTTTTGGCTGCATATTCGGCAGCACGATAGCCGCCCGGGCCGCTGCCGATGATGATTAAGTCGCATTTGCCCCCTAAGTTAGGGGGTTGGGGGTCTGAACAAGCAGCCCCCGATTTCATTTCATTCATATCAAGTGAATTTTTGGTTATCTTTAAGACCCCCATCCCCTAATTTAGGGGGCTTTCTACTTTCAACTGACGCCACGTAACAATCGGATGCTTGGCGGCAAGCACATCATCGACACGACCGATGGGCGTGTTGTGCGGTGCTGTTTTCACCAGTTCCGGGTCTTTTTTGGCTTCCTCGGCAATGCGTCGCATCACGGCGATGAAGGCGTCGAGCGTTTCCTTCGACTCGTTTTCCGTCGGCTCGATCATCAGGCTCTCGTGGAAGAGCAGCGGGAAGTAAATCGTGGGCGCGTGATAGCCGTAGTCGAGCAGTCGCTTCGCCACGTCCATTGTCGTTACGCCAGTCGATTTGTCCTTTAGGCCATCGAACACGAATTCGTGCTTGCAGAGGCCGTCGATGGGCAGTTCATAGACATCTTTCAGCGATTCCTTGATATAGGTCGCGTTGAGCGTGGCGAGCGGACCCACCATCTTGATGTTCTCGCGCCCGAGCGTGAGGATATAAGTGTAGGCCTTGAGCATCACGCCGAAGTTGCCGAAGAAATTGCCGACGCTGCCGAGCGTTTGCTCGTAGTCGCCTGTTTCAACGTGGAAAACAGCACCTTCCTCGTCGTCCTCGCGCAACACGACACGCGGCGTAGGCAGGAACTGTTCCAATCCTTCGCGCACGCCGACGGGACCGCTACCGGGACCGCCACCGCCGTGAGGTGTCGAGAAGGTCTTATGCAGGTTGATGTGCATCACGTCGAAGCCCATATCGCCCGGACGACATTCGCCGAGCATCGGGTTGAGGTTCGCACCGTCGTAATACATCAGACCGCCGCAGTCGTGGACGAGTTTCGTGATTTCGGGGATGGCCTGCTCGAAGATGCCGAGCGTGTTGGGGTTCGTCATCATCATCGCAGCCACCTCGTCGCCACACTCGCCGATGAGCCGCTTCAGGTCATCGACATCGACCGTGCCGTTGGCAAGGCTTTTCACTTCGACGACATCAAGTCCGCAAACCGCAGCCGAAGCCGGATTTGTGCCGTGGGCAGAGTCGGGAATCAGCACTTTCGTGCGCTTCTCGTCGCCTCGGCTTTCGTGGTAGGCGCGGATAATCATCAAGCCCGTCAGTTCGCCATGCGCTCCGGCGCAGGGATTCAGCGTGAACTCGCTCAGTCCCGTCAGTTCGGCAAGCGATTCCTGCAACACGTAATAGAGTTCCAGCGCGTGCTGACACGTTTCTGCCGGTTGCAGCGGATGCAGTCCGGCGAAAGTCTTCATCGCGGCGATTTCCTCGTTGATGATGGGATTATACTTCATCGTACACGAGCCGAGCGGATAAAATCCGTCGTTCACGCCGAAATTGTTGTGGCTCAGGTTCGTGTAGTGGCGCACAACGGTCAGTTCGTCACATTCGGGCAGTTCTGCCTCGTTCTGGCGCAAAAGAGCCTTCGGCAGTTCGCTCGTGGCGTGTTGGAAGTCGGTTTTCGGCAGCGAATAGCCTTTTCGTCCTGTTTTCGAGAGTTCAAAAATCAGGTTTCCGTATAGTTTGTTGTTCATGCCTTGTCCTCCTTCATTTGTTTGATGATACTGACTAAATCGTCGATTTCCTCGCGTGTGCGCTGCTCGGTGACGGCCAACATCAGCGTGTTTTCGTCGATTTTCACACCGGCTGCGATGCCATAATCGGCACATTCGGCGAGAATTTCGTCGGCCTTGAGGTCGTTGAACGTCACGCAGAATTCGTTGAAGAACGGCTGATTGAACGTGAGTTTGCAGAGTCCC
>JAFYJH010000169.1 GCA_017538195.1 Prevotella sp. | reverse complement strand
GTAAATAAAATAAATCTTCCTCTCCCAAACGGGAGAATCATATCCGTGCACAGAACGCTGCCGAATCCATTGTCATGGGAAAATATTGACGGTTCGTATCATTCTACCACTCAAAGGCCAAAATCCACATCCCCAAAAAAGGAAGGGGAAAAGGCCTCAGGCTTCCTGTACTACCTTCTGTCTATGTAAAACTCTCAAAGAACTCTATCTTTTCTATTCTTAATCACCGCCGCTCCCTTCTTTATATATTATAAATAATGTGTACGGCGGGCGCAACGCAGAAAACATCAAAATTTCAGCGAAGCGGGTGCAAAGGTACGGACTTTTTTCAAACCCGCAAAATTTTTTGGAGAAAAAAATGAAAAAAATAACAAAAAAACTGATTTTCGAGGGATTTTTCTTGTTTATTCAACAAAAATTCTTACCTTTGTCGCTCAAAAATCTAAAATTTGTGGTATCAAAACTTGAAGAATATGGAGATTAGAAATTTTGACAATCGGGACATTCAGCCCTACGAGACGATGACCCGTGAGGAGCAGCTCGGTATGTCGGCTGCGTTTCCCGCGTTGATGCGGAAAGTTTATGTTTGGATGGCGATGGCATTGGCGATTACGGCGATTACGGCCTATGGCGTGGCCGCTTCGCCTGCGCTGACGAACCTGATTTTCTCGAGCAAAGTGATTTTCTTCGGCCTGATTATCGCCGAGTTGATTCTGGTGTTCTGGGTGTCGGCGCGGATTGAGAAGTTGTCGCTGACGACGGCCACGCTGATGTTCATTCTCTATTCGGTGCTGAACGGCGCGACTTTGGCGACGATTTTCCTCGCCTATTCTCCGGAAATCATCACGAAAACCTTTTTTGTGACGGCAGGAACCTTCGGCGCGATGGCTGTTTACGGCTATTTCACGAAAAGCGACCTGAGTTCGTGGGGCAAATTGCTGATTATGGCAGTGATTGGCCTGATTATCGCGGGTGTGGTGAATATGTTTTTGAAGAGTTCGATGATGGACCTTGTCGTTTCGGTGCTCGGCGTGCTGATTTTCGTCGGTTTGACCGCCTACGACTCGCAGAAAATCAAGCGGATGCTGGCAATGCAGACCGATATGGGCGAAACGGCACAGAAAGTGGCGCTGATGGGTGCGCTGTCGCTCTATCTCGACTTCATCAACCTGTTCCTCTACCTGTTGCGCCTGTTCGGACGGGAGCGGTAGTTTCGAATATTTTTTAATCAAAAAACATAAAAAAAGCAATGAAAAAAACGAAATCTATCTTGGCAGGCTTCGCGATGTTGGCATTGACGGCCTGCGGAACGCTCGGAACGGGCGACACCAGTGGAATTGGAAACATTCTGGGCAGTGTGCTCGGTGCAGCAACAGACGGACAGACGATTGGCAACATTCTGACGAGCGTCATTGGACTCGACAAGCCGTCGCAGGCCGATTTGATTGGCACTTGGCAGTATCGTCAGCCCGGCGCGGCATTTACTTCGGAAAACCTGCTGGCAAAGGCCGGCGGCGAGGTGGCAGCCACGACGGTGAAGGAAAAATTGGCTTCGTATTACAACGGCGTTGGCATCAAGTCGTCGAACACGGTTCTTCAGTTCACGCAGGACGGTCAGTTTGCCGGAAAAGTCGCCGGAAAATCAATCAGCGGCACTTATACCTACGACCCGAACACGTGTCAGATTCAAATGAAAACGCTGTTTTTCACGCTGCCCGCCTACGCGAAAAAGACCACGACGGGCATGAGTATTCTGTTTGAGTCGAAAAAACTGCTTTCCGTGTTGCAGACCCTCGCCGCCATCAGTGGAAATTCGAGCCTGCAAACCATCGGCGACTTGAGCAAGAACTACGACGGCGTGCGCATCGGTTTCGACATGAGCCGTTAATACCACTGCACGGCGTTAGACTGCCCCGAGCGTTTGTCGTATTTCAGCGCGTCGGTGAGCGTGGCGGCGTTGCAGCGGAACGTGAAGTTATAGCTGGTGTAAGGCGCAAGTACGACCGAGCACGACATATTGAAACAATGTAAATCTCGTTGCAACGAAGCCGTTGTCATCGAGATTTTCTTGTTGTCGAAATCGTAGCCCGAAGAGAAGGCGATGTTCCATCCCTCTGCCAACTGCAGGTTTCCGCTGACATTGAGCGTCTGCGTGAATTTATAGGGATAGCGCATCCTTTTTTTATTGAATTTTTCGACATCGGTGTCCTCGCGCATCGTGATTCCATAGCCGAAGGTAATCGACCACGGCATCTTGAACGCCATATAGCCGTCGTCGTCGGTCTCGGCCATGCCCGAACTGCCGCGCTGCCGCGTCTTTTTCTGACCCTCGATCATCGTGTCGTCGATGTTCGATTCGCGCTCGGTATCGATTCCGTCGTCAGGGTCGGTGTCGCGCTTGCCGCCGTCTTTTTCTTCCCTGCTGAACCAACGCTTGATTTTGTCGGGGCTGAGCGTGTAGGAAATGTTCTGCGACATGCCTTGGAATCGACCGAAACGCCCGTAACTATACTCGGTTCGAGTTCCGAGATAAGGCCGACCGTTTTCGTCGAGTTCGTAGGCATAGGTGGCGAACACGGCATTCATATTGAACGTGTAACTCTTCGTCAGTTTCAGGCGCAGCCGCAGGTTCAAGTCGCTCAGCGGACGCACTTTCGCCGCCATGTTGTACGACATCGACGCGCCGAGTTCGTCGATCAGGCTGATTTT
Source organism: Prevotella sp. (assembly GCA_017538195.1). Classification (GTDB taxonomy): domain Bacteria; phylum Bacteroidota; class Bacteroidia; order Bacteroidales; family Bacteroidaceae; genus Prevotella. The sequence goes on along the minus strand of JAFYJH010000169.1, from coordinate 12,782 downwards.
CTTGTAGTCGATTGTGTCGGCATCGCCGGCTTTGACTTTCATTTCGATGTTGTTCGACAGGTCGAGCGAAATGCTACCCGTCCGACCGCGTCCCGGCACTCCGTAGAGCGCGTTCTGATAGGGCGAATACTGCACGAGCGACACATTGCCCTGCGCGTCGGTTTTCTGATAGGTTTCGTAGTAGCCGTAGCGCGAATCGCCGAAATCGGGCGCAAAACTGAACGAAAGTTGCGGCGTGATGACGTGGCGGATACGGTCGATTTTGTCGCCGAAAAGTTTCCGCGAAGGAATCCAGAAACCATAGAGTTTCGTCGATGCGGAAATCGAGAGATTCCAGTTATAGACGTTGTGCAGACCGTAGATCGTGTCGGCCATTTCCTTCTGCGAAGCATCGTTCCACGAGCGCATGATTTTCGAGGTGTACATGCGGTCGGTGAAGTTGAACGACGGGTTGATGTTCAGGTAGTCGAACAGCGTGAACGAGCCGCTGACGGGAATCTGGTGCTGCATTCCGTTGCGCCAGTCCTTGACGAGATTCGACTTGAAAAGTTTGTCCTCCTTCGTGGTGATGGAATTGGAAAAATGACCCGTGTAGGACATTGAAATTTTCTCGTACCAACGCTCTTTTCCCGCCATTTTCTTGCGTTTGAAGGGATAGAAACGCGAAATCGAGATGTTCAAGTCGGGTAGCGTCATGGCGATGGTTGTGTCGCGCATGTTTTGGGCGAGGTTGACGGTCGAGGAAAGCGACAGTCCGATGCTCGAAAAGGTCGTGCTCCACGACACCGACGAAGTTCGTGTCGATTGCGTCATCGCCTGCGGATTATACATCGACGTGAGGTTGTTTCGCTCGTAACTCGACGATGCGAAGTTCACGCTCGCCGACAGCGAACTGTAAGGATTCGACTTCGGGTCTTGGCGGTGGCTCCACTGCAATTTGTAACTTTCCTGCCGCGTGTAGTCGGGCATTCCCTTGTCGCCGTTACGCGTGTCTTGGTAGCCGAAATAGAACGAACCGCTGTATTTGTAGCGTTTGCGGTAGTTGGTCGCCGCCGAAATTCCCCACGAGCCTTTCGTATAGATTTCACCGAGCAGTTTCAGGTCGATTTTGTCGCTGATGGCGAAATAATAGCCGCCGTCGCGAAGGTAAAAACCTCGTGCATTTTCATCGCCGTAGGTCGGCATGATAAAACCGCTCGAATAGCTTTTTGTAAAGGGGAAGAAGCCGTAGGGAATCGCCAACGGAAGCGGCACATCGCACACGACGAGGTGCGCCGGACCGAACACGACATCCTTGCCCGGACGCAGTTTCGCACGCGAAATGGCGATGTAGAAGTCGGGATGCGCCGCGTCGCAGGTCGTATAGCGGCCTTTCATCAGGTAAGCCTCGCCCGAATCCATGCGCTTCGACACCTCGCTGAACAGGAAACCGTCCTCCTGTTGCGTATAAACATTCTTGATAAGACCTTTTTTCGTCTTGAAATTAAACGACATGGTGTCGTTTTCGTAGGTGTCGCTGCCGATTTGGAAGACAGGTGTTCCCGTGAGTTGTCCTACGGAATCGACCACGCCCGTCGCATGAACCAGACTCGAATCCAAACCCATGTGGATTTGCTCGCTCTTGAGGTCCATGTTCTGGTATTTCACGTTCGACGAGCCGTAGAGATACGCCATTTTCGTGCCTGCGTAATAGACAATCGAGTCGCTTGCCACGTATTCCACCGGCGAGTCGATGCCGTTTCTGCGACGGCGGTTCAGCGAGTCGAGTCGGATGCTGTCGTCGATGGCGCGGTTGTGGCGATAGACGGCGAGTTCGAGCGAGTCCATCGCAGTCGTATCGACCTCCAAAGTCACGGTTTCAGGCTCGATTTCTCCGTCGTTTTTCGGGAGATTCGAGTCTTGGGCTTCGTTTTTCGCGTGAATCGAATCTTGGGGTTGTTTTTTTTCAGAAGAAGCGAGTGTTTCCGACGGAGAAACCGCCGCAGAATCGCCTTTCTGACGCAGTTCAGGAGCCGACACAGCCTCACTGACCGAGGTTTCTTCCGCCACCTCAGCCTGTTCGTTTGGAACAACGTTTCCCAATTCAGAAGCGATGTTCGACAGCGTCTGCTGCAATCCGTGCCGACAACTGCCAAGCATCAGCAACAGCATTGCCAGCACGATGAAAACGAATGTCTTGCGTCTCATTCAGGGTGCAAAGATACAAAGAAAAGCTGAAAGGTTGAAAGGTTGCAAGGTCGAAAAATTCACCTTTGTCGGTTTTTTATGGATATTTTACATTTATTCAAACAGCCGCGCCCATTCGCGGAAGCGCAGAACGCCGTCATTTCCGAATTTGGCGAGGCTTCGCTCGGCTTCCTCGATGGTTTTTTCGTGGTCGGGACGGGTTTTCGAGAAAAATTTGTCGGCGTAGCAGATGAGTTTTTCCTCGATGATTTCGGGCATATAAGGCTCGCTGTCGTCGTCGGGCAGGGGAAGTGGCAGCCGTTGTGCAGCGATTTCGGCGCGGGTGATGCCGGCTCCGGTGTGGCGTTGGCAAATTCGTGAAGTGAGGAGTGTGGAGTGTGGAGTGTGGAGTGAGGTCAGCATTTCTGCGCCGAGAATGCCGTGTTTGATATAAGGTTCTGTGCCGTGACAATGGATTTTTGGGGCGTCGCAGCGGATGATTCCGATGTCGTGGAGCATGGCGGCGGTTTCGATGAAGTCGCGGTCGATCCCAAATTCGGGATGCGCGTCGCAAATGCGCAACGCCTTGTCTGCCACCGCACGGCTATGCAAGAGCAACAGCGATTTTAGTTCGCTGTTGCCCTCACCGTAGAATTTATCAATAATTTTCTGATAATTTTTCATCCTTCATCCATTATTGGGTCGCTCAATATACGCGATCACATCGCCTTTCGCAACCTTCGCGCCCTGTTTGGCATTGATTTCGACGAGTTTGCCGCCCAAAGCCGCAGGCACGGTGACAATTTCGCCCCAAGTGGCCACGATGTAGCAGAACGTGTCGCCCTCGGCATATTCCTTGCCGATGTGCGGTTCCACCGTCGGCGCAGCCTCGCCGTCGCCGCCAAATTCCCAGAACAACTGACCTTTCACGGGAGCCACGAGCGCGTCGGCCTTCGCGTGTTTGAACGCTGCTATTTCTTCGGGCGACAACTGGCTGCCGAGAGCCGCGTCTTTCGCCTTCTGGATGTCGGCGAGCAGGTTTTTCTTCGCCTGACCGCTCTTGTAGTTGCGATATTGCTCGGGATGCATCGCCAGTTCCCAGAGTTCCTCGTCGTCGCGACCGTATTCCCAACCGTTCTCGTCCATTTCCTTGCGGAAATCGTCGAGCGCATTCGGATAGAAAGTCCTCGGGTCGTCGGTAACGAATTTTCTGCCCTGTTTTTCGGCCAGTTCGACGATTTCGGGAGCCAACGGACCCGGCACTTTGCCGCTCTTTCCGAGAATCATCCCCCACATCGAATCGTCCATCATCACGAAGCGGCCCTTGCCTTGTTCCATCGTCAGCAGGTTCATCAGCGCGATGTTTTTCACATACTGCGAGAACGGCGTGACGAGTGGCGGATAACCGACGCGCGGCCAGACGTATTCCACTTCGTTGAACAGTTTCACGAGCATGTCGTCCGTCGTCAGTTCCGTGTCGCCTTTTTTGCGGCGCAGGTTGTTGATGGTACCCATAATTCCACCGAGGTCGGCCATCATCGAGCCCATCATTCCGCCCGGCAGACCGCAGCCCAACAGCAGCGACGACATGTGCTTGTTGCCCGGATTGATGAAGTAGCCGAGCCAGTCGTCGATGAATTCCTGCGTGAGCGAGCGAGCCTTCATATAGGCGTTCATATTGATTTCAGGCACGTCGAAGCCCTCGTTTTTCAGCATCGACTGCACCGAGATGATGTCGGGATGCACCTTGCCCCACGACAGCGGTTCGATGGCGGTGTCGATGATGTCGGCACCGTTTTCGCAGACTTCGAGAATTGAAGCCATCGACAGGCCGGGACCGCTGTGACCGTGATACTGGATGATGATGTCGGGATATTTCGTCTTGATCATCTTCGTCAGTTGGCCCAAGAACGCCGGCTGACCGATGCCCGCCATGTCTTTCAGGCAGATTTCCTCCGCACCTGCGGCCACCACCTCGTCGGCAATCGCCATATAATAATCTAATGTGTGTACGGGCGAAGTCGTGATGCAGAGCGTGGCCTGCGGCGTCATGCCCGCCTCTTTCGCCCATCGGATGCTCGGAATGATGTTGCGCGTGTCGTTCAAACCGTCGAAAATACGCGGAATATCGACGCCTTGCGCGTGTTTCACCTTATACATCAGAGCGCGCACGTCGTCGGGCACGGGATACATCCGAAGCGCGTTCAGACCGCGGTCGAGCATGTGCGTCTTGATGCCGACTTCGTTGAACGGCTTGCAGAACGCGCGGACAGCATCGTTCGGGTTCTCGCCTGCCAGCAGACAAACCTGCTCGAAGGCACCGCCATTGGTTTCCACACGGGCGAAGCAGCCCATTTCGATAATCACCGGAGCAATGCGCTCCAACTGGTCTTTGCGCGGCTGGAACTTGCCCGAAGACTGCCACATGTCGCGATAGACCAGACTAAATTGAATCTTTTTCTTCATATTCTACAATCTTTTTTTAATTCTTCAAATTTCATTCAAAATTCCACCTGAAAACCTTGAAAAATCGTCTGAAAAATCAAAAATCCGTCTGGAATTTCTTTTTTCTCAGTTCAAACGACTCGGTGAGGTATTTCTGGCGGACAATCTCGTTTTCTGCCAACTCCTCGGGCGTTCCTTGGAAGAGGATTTTTCCCTCGAAAAGCAGGTAGGCGCGGTCGGTGATGGCAAGCGTTTCATCGACGTTGTGGTCGGTGATGAGGATGCCGATGTTGCGATATTTCAACTGCCAGACAATCTGCTGAATGTCCTCGACAGCGATGGGATCGACGCCGGCAAACGGCTCGTCGAGCATGATGAACTTCGGCTCGATGGCCAGACAACGCGCAATTTCCGTGCGTCGCCGCTCACCGCCCGACAGTTGGTCGCCCTTGTTCTTGCGCACCTTTTCCAAACGGAATTCCGCAATCAGACTTTCCAGTTTCTCAAGTTGATAGTCGCGTGGCTTTCCTGTCATTTCAAGCACCGACAGGATGTTGTCCTCGACCGACATCTTGCGGAACACGCTCGCTTCCTGCGGCAGATAGCCGATTCCGGCCTGCGCCCGCTTATAAACGGGGAATTTCGTGATTTCCCTGTCGCCAAGAAACACGTGGCCGTCGTTGGGTATCACGAGTCCCGTCGTCATATAGAACGACGTGGTTTTTCCGGCTCCATTCGGGCCGAGCAGACCGACGATTTCGCCCTGTCGCACATCGAAGCTGACATTGTTCACAACGGTGCGTTTGCCGTAGCGTTTCACCAAGCCTTCCGTGCGCAGTAAAATGTTGTTTTCTTCCATATTATCGTTTTCGCGAGTGCAAAAGTAGATAAAAAATTCGAAATATTCGACTTTTATCCCAAAAATTTGGTTTTTCGGACTTAAAATCGTAACTTTGCAGACGATGAAACAGAAAATTATTTTTTCGGAATACGCGAGGAGCGATTTGGCTGACTTGTTGGGAAAAATCGATTTCGACTTTCCTAATGAAAGCCTTTTTGTATTGACCGACGAAAATACGCGGCGGCAGTGCTGGCCGTTGTTGCGTGGCGAACCTTGGCCGCCAGATCATCCCGTTTTAATCAATTATGCAAAGATTAGTTGCGCGAGGTCGATCGTGATTCCCGCCGGTGAAGCCCACAAAAATCTCGAAAGCGTCGCGCAGGTTTGGGAAGCGTTGCAGCGCGGCGGAGCCACGCGCCATTCGCTGTTGGTGAACCTCGGCGGCGGAATGGTTTGCGACCTCGGCGGCTTTGCGGCCTCGACTTTCAAGCGTGGGATTCGGTTCGTGAACATTCCCACGACGCTGTTGGCGATGGTCGATGCGTCGGTTGGTGGGAAAACAGGCGTGAATTTCGGCGGTTTGAAGAACGAAATCGGTACTTTTTGCGAACCGCAGGCGGTCATCATCGACACGCGATTTCTGGACACGCTCGATCGCGAAAACCTGCTCTCCGGCTACGCCGAAATGTTGAAACACAGCCTGCTCGACACGGTGGAACATTGGGCGGAAATGCTCAACGATTCGTCCACCATCGAAAAAAGCATCGCCGTGAAACAGCGCATCGTCGAAGCCGACCCGCACGAAAACGGCTTGCGCAAAGCCTTGAACCTCGGCCATACTTTCGGCCACGCTTTTGAGTCGATAACATTGGAAAAATCATCACCCAACACCCAACATTCAACACCCTTGCTTCACGGCTACGCCGTCGCCTACGGCCTCATTTGCGAACTCTATCTGAGCGTTGTGAAATGCGGTTTTCCGACGGAAAAAATGCGCCAAACCGTGCAATTCATCCGCGAAAAATACGGCAGTCCGTCTATCACCTGCGACGACTATCCCGAACTCATCCGCTTGATGCAGCACGACAAGAAAAACATCGGCGACACCATCCGCTTCACCCTCTTGGCCGACATCGGCGACATCCGCCTCGACCAAACCGCCACGCACGAAGAAATCCGCGAAGCCCTCGATTTCCTTCGAGAAGGCTGAAAATCGGATAAAATTTTAATAAAAATTAACGAAAAATAAAAATAAACGCGCAGATTGGCTGCTAAATCGATTTTTTACACTACCTTTGCAGCCGCGTATAGAATTTATAGAAGAAATTTATGAATATACTCGAACTCAGCGAACAGGAGATTGTTCGCAGACAATGTCTTCAGGAACTGCGCGAGATGGGCATCGATCCCTATCCCGCAGCGGAGTTTCCGACCAACGCTTTTTCTACCGAAATTCGTGATAACTTCAAGGACGACGAGCCGCAGCGCGAGGTTTGCATCGCAGGTCGAATGATGAGCCGCCGCGTGATGGGCAAGGCGTCGTTTGCCGAGATTCAGGACTCGAAGGGTCGCATTCAGGTGTACGTTTCGCGCGACGACCTCTGCCCCGACGAGAACAAAGACCTTTACAACGTCGTCTTCAAAAAGTTAATGGACATCGGCGACTTCATCGGCATCAAAGGCTTCGTTTTCCGCACGCAGACGGGCGAAATCTCGGTTCACGCCAAGGAACTGACGCTGCTGTCGAAGTCGCTCAAGCCGCTGCCCATCGTGAAATACAAGGACGGCGTGGCCTACGACAAATTCGACGACCCCGAACTGCGCTACCGCCAGCGCTATGTCGATTTGGTGGTGAACGAGGGCGTGAAGAAAACATTCTTGCAGCGCGCAACCGTCATTCGCACGATGCGAAAAGTGCTCGACGAGGCTGGCTACACCGAAGTGGAAACGCCGACTTTGCAGATGATTGCAGGCGGCGCGACGGCGCGTCCGTTCATCACGCATTTCAACGCGCTGAATCAGGATATGTATATGCGAATCGCCACCGAACTCTACCTGAAACGCCTCATCGTGGGCGGTTTCGAGGGCGTCTATGAAATCGGCAAGAACTTCCGCAACGAGGGAATGGACCGCAACCACAATCCCGAATTTACCTGTATGGAACTCTACGTCCAGTACAAGGATTACAACTGGATGATGTCGTTCACCGAGAAACTTTTGGAAACGATTTGCATCGCCGTGAACGGCTCGACAGAGCGCGAAATCGACGGTCAAATCATCTCGTTCAAGGCACCGTATCGCCGCTTGCCGATTCTCGAAGCCATCAAGGAAAAGACAGGATTCGACTGCTACGGCAAGACGGAATACGAAATCCGCCAGTTCTGCCTCTCGAAAGGGCTCGAAGTCGATGAAACGATGGGAAAAGGCAAACTCATCGACGAGATTTTCGGCGAATTTTGCGAAGGCAGTTTCATTCAACCGACCTTCATCACGGATTATCCCGTCGAGATGTCGCCACTGACGAAAATGCACCGCTCGAAGCCCGGATTGACCGAGCGTTTCGAGTTGATGGTCAATGGAAAGGAACTCGCCAACGCCTATTCCGAACTCAACGACCCGATCGACCAAGAAGAACGCTTCGTCGAGCAGATGAAACTCGCCGACAAGGGCGACGACGAGGCGATGATCATCGACCAAGACTTCCTTCGCGCATTGCAATACGGAATGCCGCCGACGAGCGGAATCGGCATCGGCATCGACCGCCTCGTGATGCTGATGACGGGCAAAACCTACATTCAGGAAGTGCTGTTCTTCCCGCAGATGAAGCCCGAAAAGAAAATCCCGCAGTCGTCGGTCGCAGAATGGGCGGAAGTCGGCGTCGGCGAAGAGTGGGTTCCCGTGCTTCGCAAGGCTGGCTTCAACCTCGTGCAGAACATCAAGGACGAAAAAGCGCAGGGTTTGCAGCAGAAAATCGGTGACATCGTCAAGAAATATAAGCTCGAAATGACGAAACCGAGCGTCGAGGAAATTCAGAAGTGGATTGAGTCAGTAGCCCCCTAAAATAGGGGGATGGGGGTCTTACGAATGAGAATCCCCATAACAAGATATTGGTAAAAATGATAGGACGAAACCCCCAACCCCCTAACTTAGGGGGCTTGTGTAAAAAAATAGCGATTATCGGCGGCGGTTCGTGGGCAACGGCCATTGCCAAGATTGTGGTGCAGCACACGCATCACATCGGTTGGTATATGCGCCGACCTGACCGCATCGAGGACTTTCAGCGGCTCGGCCACAACCCGGCCTATCTGACGAGCGTGCGCTTCAATGTCGATGAGATTCAATTCTCGTCGGACCTCAACAAAATCACCCAAGCCTACGACACGCTCATCTTCGTCACGCCGTCGCCCTACCTGAAAAGCCATCTGAAAAAGCTCAAGACGCGACTTCGCGACAAATTCGTCGTCACCGCCATCAAGGGCATCGTGCCCGACGAAAATCTGTCGGTTTCGGAATATTTCCATCAGGTTTTCGACGTTCCGTATGAGAATTTGGCCTGCATCGGAGGTCCTTCCCACGCCGAGGAAGTGGCTCTGGAACGCCTTTCCTACTTGACAATCAGTTGCGCCGATGTCGAGAAAGCGCGTGCTTTCGCCGACCTGATTTCCTCGGAATTCATCAAGACGAAAATCTCGACCGACGTGCTTGGAATCGAGTATGCGTCGGTGTTGAAAAACGTCTATGCCATCGCCGCCGGCATCTGTTCGGGACTGAAATACGGCGACAACTTCCAAGCCGTGCTGATGGCGAATGCCGTGCAGGAAATGTCGCGCTTCATCACCGCCCTGCATCCCATCGAGCGCAGCATCTGCGACTCGGTCTATCTCGGCGACCTGCTCGTGACGGGCTACTCGAATTTCTCGCGCAACCGAACCTTCGGAATGATGATTGGCAAGGGCTACTCGGTGAAAACGGCGCAAATCGAGATGGAAATGATTGCCGAAGGCTACTACGGCACGAAGTGTATGAAGGAAATCAATCGCCGGATGCACGTGAATATGCCGATTCTCGACGCCGTATATAATATATTGTACGAGCGAATCAATCCGCAGCGCGAAATCAAACTCTTGACCGACTCGTTCCGATGATTTCGGGCAAAATTTCAATCAAAATCAAGCAAAAAATCGATAATAATCAATAAAATTCAACTGATAATCCCATAAAAATCAATCGAAAATCATTTAAAATCAATCAAATATGAAAAAAAATCTTTTAATCGTTTTGTTTTTCGCCTGCACGACAGCGATGCAGGCCGGTGGCTTACTGCACAACACGAACCAGAGCATTGCGTGGCAGCGAATGATGGCGCGTGGTGCAACTAACGAAATCGACGGCGTGTTCACCAACCCTGCCGGTATGGCATTTCTCGACCACGAGGGATGGACGCTCTCGCTCAACATCCAGAGCGTAACGCAAAAGCGCGACGTGCTGACTACGTTTCCCCTGTTTCCGACGGAAAACCACACCCGACTTTACGAGGGCACGGCTTCTGCGCCGGTAGTTCCCAGTCTTTTTGCCGCCTACAAGCGTGGCAAATGGGCCTACACGGGATTCTTCGGATTTGTCGGTGGCGGCGGAAAAAGTTCGTTCGACAGCGGTCTGCCCATCTTCGATGCAGGCGTGATGGCTGGTTTTTATAGCCAGACGGCGAATCTGAAAAAGACTTTGGCAGAAAATCCTGCGACGGCAGCCGTTCTTGCCGATCCGCGTATGGCAGGATTGCTTCCGCTGACTGCCGATAAATACGACATCAATTCCTCGATGAAGGGTCGCCAGTATATTTATGGCCTTCAGTTGGGCGCAGCCTATCAGATCAGCGACCATTGGAGCGCGTTTGCAGGCTTGCGAATGAACTATTTCAGCGGCAATTACAACGGTTTTGTCAAGGTTGTGCCCAATGCTGCAACCGCCACAACGGTCGAGCAACTGCGCATGGCTTATCCGACTCTCGCTGCAGCCTTGCCTGCGTTGGTCAATGGAACAGGCGAGATGGCCAACATCGAACTCGACTGCAACCAGACGGGTTGGGGCGTAACGCCGATTCTGAGCGTGAACTACAAGACGGGTCCGCTGACTTTGGCTGCCAAATACGAGTTCAAAACCAAACTCGAAATCGAGAACGACACCGAGACTGCCATTGCCGAACCTGCCGCGTTTGAAACGGCGTTGGCCGACTACAAACACGGCGTGAATACGCCCAACGACCTGCCGTCGATCCTCTACGTGGCTGCGGGCTACGAGATTATCCCGAACAAACTTCGAGCTGCGGTGGAATATCACTACTACGACGACAAAAACGCAGGTATGGCGAAGAACAAGCAGGAGGCACTGCGTCACGGAACCCACGAAATCCTCGCCGGATTGGAATGGGACATCAACGAGACTTTCACCGTGAGTTGCGGCTACCAAAACACCGACTACGGCCTCTCCGACGACTATCAGACGCACACGGCTTTCTCGTGCGACAGTTACAGCATCGGTCTCGGCGGTGCCGTCAATCTGTCGGAGAAAGTTCGCCTGAATCTGGGTTATTTCTGGACGACTTACAAGGATTACACGAAGGAAGTCGCAGCAGGCAATCCTGGCTATTGCAACACGACTTTGGCAGGCAAGGATGTCTATAGCCGCACAAACAAGGTGTTCGGCGTCGGCATCGACTACAAATTCTAATCCGACTTTAAAATCTCAGTAAAAAATACGAAACAGCCCTCTGAAATCGACTTTCAGAGGGCTGTTTTTTGATGGAAGAATCGTTTCCTTCGGAAAAATTTTGGAAAAAAACTTCCGAAGCCGTTTTTTACAATTCAATCGGCTCGTAGGGCAGTCCGAATGCGTCGGAAACACCCTTGAACGTGATTTTTCCTTCGACCACATTCAGTCCGCGAGCCAATGCCTCGTCGTCCTTGCAAGCCTGCCGCCAACCCTTGTTCGCCAAGGCTACGGCATAGCGCAAAGTCGCATTCGTCAGCGCCATTGTCGAGGTGTTGGGCACGGCCCCCGGAATGTTCGCCACGCAGTAGTGGACGATGCCGTCGATTTCATAGACGGGTTCGGAATGGGTCGTCGGATGCGAGGTCTCAAAGCAACCGCCTTGGTCAATCGCCACATCGACGAGCACCGTCCCCGGCTCCATCAACTTCAGCATGTCGCGCGTAATCAGATGCGGAGCCTTCGCGCCCGGCACGAGCACCGAACCGATGACAATATCCACATCCTTCAACTCCTGACGGATGTTGTGCTCCGACGAATAGAGCGTGTGGACGTTGCTCGGCAGTTCGAGGTCGAGTTGGCGCAGACGAGGCAGCGAAATGTCGGTAATCGTCACCTCGGCACCGAGTCCGGCAGCCATCAGCGCAGCCGCCTCGCCCACGACACCGCCGCCAAGCACCAAAACCTTCGCCGGTTTCACGCCCGGCACACCGCTAATCAGTTTGCCTTTTCCGCCCTGCGTTTTCTGCAAATAATACGCGCCGTTCAGCGTCGCCATACGGCCTGCCACCTCGCTCATCGGCTGCAACAGCGGCAGCGAGCGGTTCGGCAGTTGCACCGTCTCGTAAGCCAAGCAAACAGCACCGCTTTCAATCATCGCATCGGTCAGTTCGCGCTCGCTGGCGAAGTGGAAATAGGTGAAGAGCAACTGCCCTTTGCGCACCAGTTTGTACTCCGGCTCGATGGGCTCTTTCACCTTCACAATCATCTCGGCCTCGCGATAGACCTCCTCGATGGTCGGCAGCATTTTCGCACCGACCGCCTCATACTCTTCGTCGGCAAATCCACTGCCCACGCCAGCCGTCTGCTGCACATAGACCGTGTGGCCGTTGCCAATCAGTTCTGCAACTCCCGCCGGGGTCATTCCCACGCGGTTTTCGTTGTTCTTAATCTCTTTTGGAATTCCGATTTTCATTTTTTTTTAAGTTTAAGGATGAATAATTCGATTGCAAAGATACAAAAAAATGCGAATCTTTGCAAGAGATTCGCACTTTTTTTAGGAGTTATCGCTTCGCTTAGGAGTTAGTTCGCTGCGCTCACGGAGTTAGAAGGAGTTAAGAAGTTAAGCCAAATGCCGTAGGCATATGATAAGGGTAGCCCTGTATGAAATGCAGGGAAATAGTGCCATGTAACACGAAAACGATGCCGTAGGTATCGGATAAAACGTTTTATCGCGTACCCAAAGGCACGCTTGGAAAAACCTCAACCTTTTCGCCCCCAGTCATTTCGGGCAGCCAAGGCTGCCCTGCATAACTGGCTACCCATATCAGATGCCGATGGCATC
>JAFYJH010000168.1 GCA_017538195.1 Prevotella sp. | reverse complement strand
GATGGATAGATTGCTATCCGAAGAGCCGACTGGCCGGTACACTCTTCTGCGGAGGTGTGAACGATGCACGTGAGATTGAAGGTAATAGTAAGTTGCAGGAAGCATTTGAAATGGGTAAAGGAGTATGAAGAAAACAGTATTATTTGCATTAGCTGTCGGATTGCTGACAGCATGCACAGAAAAGAAACAAACTACAGACAAGGATATGAAACAGGAGCTGACATTAACTCAGGAGTGGGACAAGGTGTTCCCGCTGAGCGATAAAGTGAATCACCAGAAGGTGACGTTTGAAACACAGTACGGTCTGACATTGGCGGCTGACCTCTATACGCCTAAAGGCGCAGAGGGAAAGATTGCTGCCATCGCCGTTAGCGGCCCGTTCGGAGCCACCAAGGAGCAGTCGAGCGGACTCTACGCCATGCGGATGGCAGAGCGTGGATTCGTGACGCTGGCCTTCGACCCGTCGTACACTGGCGAGAGCAGCGGTGAGCCACGACGCACAGCGTCGCCCGACATCAATACCGAGGACTTTATGGCTGCAGTCGATTACCTCTCGCAGTTGGAGAACGTCGATGCCGAGAAGATAGGCATCATCGGCATCTGCGGCTGGGGAGGTATCGCTCTGAATGCTGCCGCTGCCGACACCCGTATCAAGGCTACCGTAGCCAGTACGATGTACGACATGACCCGCGTCGCCGGCAACGGCTACTACGACAGCGAGGACAAGGAGGAGTCGCGCCATACTGCCCGCGAGGCACTATCGAAGCAACGTCTTACTGACCCCAAGGCAATGGCTGGCGGAGTCATCGACCCGCTGCCTGATGATGCTCCGCAATTCGTGAAGGACTACTATGATTATTATAAGACAGAAAGAGGCTATCATGCTCGCAGTGGTAATAGCAACGATGGCTGGCGCGTCATCGGCACTCAAGCCTACGCCAACTCTCGTTTCCTCTACTACATCAACGAAATTCGCTCTGCCGTCCTCGTGATGCATGGCGAGAAGGCTCACTCACGCTATTTCGGCGAGGCAGCCTACAAGTATATGGTGGAAGGCAAGGCTGAAGGCTATAATGTTGTCGGCAAGCCCAATCCCGTGCCTGAGAACAAGCAACTGCTCATCATCCCAGGAGCCTCACATTGCGACCTCTACGATGGCGGATATACGGAGTTGGTCGGCAAAGGAGAACCCAAGAATATGATTCCTTGGGATAAACTGGAAGCATTCTTCAAAGATAATCTGAAATAGTCTATGGCAGAGGACAGAATCATCCAGATTGATAGCGTTGATGCGTACAACAAACTGTACGGATGGGAAACGCTGCATCCGCTGGTGACGGTTGTAAACCATACGGAAACGCTGGCGAGCCTCAACCACTCGCGACTGAACTACGGCCTACAAGCTCGGCTTCCAATATCCCCAGCATTTTACACGCCTATTCAAACAGCAGGTTGGCGTGACCCCAACAGAGTATAGGAATTAGAGACTTGGGTAAAAGGATTGTAACGTATGATTATTCCCACCCACAAAATCACCGACCATGCTGAGAGCGGCATCAGCATACGGAAACTGACACCCGACATCGTGATGCCTGTCGATAGGCCGCTGCATCGTGATGATTATTTCGCGTTCTGTCTGCTCACGAAAGGCGAAGTGAGCATCAACGTGGATTTCCAGGAGCATACGCTGCTGGAAGGGCATATCGGTTGTATGTTGCCAGGACAGGTGCACCAGTACGCCACAGTGCGCGAGCCGGAAGGCTGGATGATGTTTGTTGATGGCATTCATCTTGGAGAGGAAAACTTACGGGTGATGCAGCGGTTTGCCCTCACTCGCCATCCGCTGCCGATAGACGGGCGCAGGACGGAGGAACTGAACCAACTCTTCGCGATGTTGCAGCAACGCATAGAGAGTCCAAAAACCAAGGACTTCGCTCGCGCCATCATCGACATCTTTGCCGAAGTGATGAACCAGAACGATGATACCAACAGCCTGAATCCGCGACATCGTGAGGTGCTGTTGCGATTCGTCCAATTGGTAGATGAGCACGTAACCAGCCACCGCCAGCCATCGTTCTATGCCAACAAGTTGAACATCACCACTGGTTACCTGAACGAGATTCTCACCGCCACCATCGGCCATAGCACCAGCGAATACATTCAGCGCGCCATCGTGCTTAGGATGAAGCGCGAACTGGCTTATTCCACGCAGAGCATTCAAGAGATTTCCCGTCAGCTCGGCTTCGAGGACTACACCTATTTCTCGCGACTTTTCTCGAAGACTACAGGGATTAGTCCGTCGGCGTTCAGAGCTAAATACCACGATTAGTCCATATCTTGCCATCATTCGTTCATACAGAGTTTCGCGAAAACACACTAATTTTGCAGCGTGAAATCAAACGTATGAACGAGTATGAGAAGAAAGAACAGAAATTTAAGCACTGCCCACATTACGGCAGACCCTCACAAATGCGAGGCTTGCTGGGCTTGTTACGAAGTTTGTCCTAAGCAGGTGTTTGGCAAGGTCAACGTGCTCTTTGGCCTGCACAAGCACATCGTCATCCAGAACCCCGAAGCCTGCATAGGCTGCAAAAAGTGTGTCAAGGCATGTCAACACGGAGCCATCGTCGCAGTCAGCGCCTAACCGACCTGTTGCTGATACCCGTCAGTATCGCATCCGTCATAACAGGTTTCGGACTTCATGTGTCAGGAAAAAATGCACCCCATGAGGTATGGGAGCAATGGGCAGCGACACATGTCGTCGCAACCATCCTGTTCCTCGTCCTTGGCATCCTTCATGTCTGGCATCATTGGGCGTGGTACAAAAGTCTGTTTGGCAAAGGGCTTGGCAATAAGAGTCGCGTCACGCTTCTGCTCACCATCACCTTTCTGCTCCTCGTTGTCACAGGCATCGTGCTCATCGTCGCCATCGACGGCCCAAACTCCACCATGGGACACCTACATTATATATCCGGACAACTGCTGTTCCTCCTTTCCCTTTGGCATATTGCCAAGAGATGGAAGGCGTTAGTCAAATGAAAAACAAAGGCCGCTATCTGAACGGTCTTTGCTCCTTGGGTATTCTTTGCCAACAAGTTGAAGTAATGGATTCTAAATAAATCACAAAAAATACCTCCGTATCGTGATAGTATGGATTTTTTTTCGTATCTTAGCGGCAGAATCCGTAAAAATGGTAGTTCTTTCCAAAATCTGTTTAGGCGGTGTATCAGGAAATCATCGTACCTTTGCGGCGTGAATTCGTATAATTCGTTTAATTCGTTGTCGAAAATATGAGCAATAAGATTATCCAAGTCGATTCGGTTGATGCGTATAATAAGATGTACGGATGGGAGACGCTTCATCCGCTGGTGACGGTAGTGAACCATACGGAGACACTAGCGAGCCTCAATCATTCGCGCCTGAACTACGGCCTCTATGCCCTGTTCCTGAAACAAGGCGAGGGCTGTTCCATCCGCTATGGACGCGAGAAGTACGACTATCAGGAGGGAACCGTTGTGAGTTTCAAGCCCGGTCAGGTGGTCGAGGTGGAATGGGACGAGTCGAAACCCATGCCAGCCTCACGAGGACTGCTGTTTCATCCCGACCTCATCTACGGCACGCCGCTTGCAAAACGTATCCACGATTATACGTTCTTCGACTATGATCAGCGCGAGGCCCTGCACCTGTCGGAGCGTGAACAACGCATCGTCAGCGACTTGATGGACAGCATAGAGGAAGAGTTGCAACACCCTGTGGATAAACATTCGCAGATGCTCATCACCGATTCGATTGGCCTGTTTTTGGATTATTGTATGCGCTTCTACGACCGACAATTCATCACGCGCAAGAAGGTGAACAGCGACATTATGAGCAATTTCGAATACAATCTGGCGGAGTATTTCCGCAGCGGCGAGGCCGAGCGAAAAGGACTGCCTTCGGTGGCTTATTTTGCGGACAAAGCCTGTCTTTCCGCAGGCTATTTCGGCGACCTGATCAAGAAAGAAACGGGTTTGACGGCGCAGCGATACATCCAAAACAAGATCATCGATCTCTCGAAGCAGTACGTCATGGACCGCGAACTGAGCATCAATCAAGTCGCCTACAAACTCGGATTCCAGTATCCGCAGCATTTCACGCGCTTGTTTAAGCAGCAAGTCGGAATGACACCGACGGAATATCGACAATAATCAAAACATAAAGAAAATGAAAGCATTACTCATCAACGGAAGTCCACACGCCAACGGTTGCACGGCGACTGCCTTGAGCGTTGTGGCAAAGGAATTGGAAAAGAACGGCATCGAGGCCGAAATCGCTCACGTGGGACACAAGAATATTCGTGGCTGCATCGCCTGTTTCAAGTGCAAGGAAACGGGGCGCTGCGTGTTCGACGATATGGTGAACGAATTGGCACCGAAGTTCGAGCAGGCCGACGCTCTGGTCGTTGGTTCGCCGGTGTATTACGCAGGAATGGCAGGCACGATGAACTCGCTCCTCGACCGACTTTTTTTCAGCACGCCGTTTGGCAAACGAATGAAAGTCGGTGCCGCCATCAGTTCAGCGCGTCGTGCGGGCACCACCGCCACTTTCGACCAGATGAACAAATATTTCACCATCAGCCAGATGCCCATCGCCTCGGGTCGTTATTGGAACATGGTTCACGGCTACACGCCGGAAGACGTGATGGCCGACGAGGAAGGGGTGCAAAACCTCCGCTTCCTCGCCCGCAACATCGCTTTTCTCGTCAAAGCCATCGCCGCCGAGAAGGAGAAAAACGGCCTGCCTGAGCAGGAAGAAGTGGTTTATACGAATTTCATCAGATAAATTTTGGAGGAAAAAAATGAAACTGAAATCAATTTTCATCGCAGCCGTAGGGTTGTTTTTGGCAACAGGCTGCAACAGTCAGAACAAACAAGAAGTTCAACCATCAAACAGTAAAACAATGAGCAAATCAATCGTTATTTTCTTCTCCCACGCGGGCGACAACTACAGCGTGGGTAATATCGAGGTCGGAAACACGAAGATTGTGGCCGACTACATCCGCGAAATCGCGGGTTCAGATCAGTTTGAAATCGTCACCCACAAGTACGATGGCATGGCGTACACGCCGCTGATTAAATTGGCGCAAGAGGAGGCCGACAACGGCGAACTTCCGCCCTACGAAGGCGACGCTCCCGACCTCTCGCAATACGACACCGTCTTCATCGGCGGTCCTGTTTGGTGGGGCACTTATCCACAGGTGATGTTCACGCTGTTCCGCGACATCAACCTCGACGGCAAGACGGTCATTCCCTTCACAACCCACGAGGGTAGCGGACTCGCCAACTGCGTGAGCGATGTAAAGAAATCCTTCCCGAAAGCCAATGTTACTAAGGGTTTCGCCATCTACGGCCACGAAGTGCGTAGCAACCGAAGCAAAGTTGAAAAGTGGTTACAAAGTTTAGGATTTTAAAACAATACGATTATGCAGAATTTTGATTATCAAACTCCAACGCGCCTGATTTTTGGCAAGGGCGTTGTGGAGAAACTGCCCGAAGTGATGGCGCAGTTCGGAAAGAAAATCCTCCTCACTTACGGTGGAGGCAGTATCAAGAAAATTGGGCTTTACCAGAAGGTTTTGGAACTGCTCGAAGGTTACGAAATCGTGGAACTTTCGGACATCCAGCCCAATCCGAAGTACGACCCGAGCGTTTTGGACGGCGTGAGGCTGTGCAAGGAAAACAACATCGACGTGATTCTCTCGGTGGGCGGCGGCTCGGTGCTCGACTGCTCGAAGGCGATTGCTGCCGGTGCTTGCTACGACGGCGACCCGTGGGACTTGATTTCTTATAAGGTGAAAGCCCAAAAAGCACTTCCGATTGTCGATATTATCACTCTTGCCGCTACAGGCTCGGAGTACGACACTTTCGGCGTGATCTCGCGTACCGAAACCAACGACAAAATCGGCTATGGCGACCCGTTGCTCTATCCGCACACCTCGTTCCTCGACCCGACTTACACTTTCAGCGTCAGCAAAAAACAGACCGCCGCAGGCATTGCCGACGCGATGAACCACACGATGGAACAGTATTTCACCGAGGACACCACGCTCTTGAACGATGGTTTCTGCGAGTCGATGCTGCGCAGTCTGATGGTGAACGGTCGCAAGTGTTTGGAAAATCCTGAGGACTACACCGCCCGCGCCGAAATGATGCTCGCCTGCACCTACGGCTGCAACGGCATCCTGTCGCTCGGCAACAGCCCAAGCGGTTGGCCGTGTCACGGCATCGAACACGCCCTCAGTGCCTATTACGACATCACTCACGGCGAGGGATTGGCCATCATCACGCCGCGTTGGATGAAGCACATTCTCAATGAAAAGACCATCGACCGTTTCGTGAAATACGGCATCAACGTGTTTGACATCGACGCTTCGCTGCCCAAGCAGGAAATCGCCGAAAAAGCCATCGAAGCCACCTACAAATTCTTCGAGAGCATCAACATTCCGATGCATCTGCGCAAGGTCGGCATCGACGAAAGTCGCCTCGACGAAATGGCGCACCACATCGCCGTGAACGAAGGGTTGGAAAACGCCTACGCTCCATTGACCGAGCAAGACATCAAGGAAATTCTGGTTGCAAGCCTGTAAATTTCGGCTTCTTCTCGGACGAAAAAATCGGGAACACCTTTGCTCAAAGGTGTTCCCGATGTCGTTTGAGAGGTGCGTAGCGGAGTCGAACCGCTCTATT